>JAITPS010000195.1 GCA_031289325.1 Candidatus Methanovirga meridionalis | reverse complement strand
ACTTTTAAAATTTATACTTTTAAAATTTATACTTTTAAAATTTATACTTTTAAAATTTATACTTTTAAAATTTATACTTTTAAAATTTATACTTTTAAAATTTATACTTTTAAAATTTGTACTTTTAAAATTTATACTAATTGATTTTATACGATAATTAATTCAGATGTAATTATATGTGGGGAGTAAATTAATGATTAATGTAGAAGACAAAGATTTAGTAGTTCCTGGAGAAATGTTAGCTGAAGAAGGTTATTATTCAGGAAGAGGGACATTTAAAGATGGTGATTGTATATTATCTTCTTTAACTGGTTTAGTTTCCTTAAGAAATAAAAAGATTAGTGTAATTCCTCTTAACAGTAAGTATTTACCAAAAAGAGGAGATGTAATAATTGCTAAAATTACGGATATAAGATTTTCTATTTGGGAAGTAGATATTAATTCTCCATACTCAGGCATACTTCCAGCATCTGAAGTTTTCGGAAGAGAAAAGAGAGATTTAAAAAAAGTGTTTGATTTAGGTGATGTTCTTTTTTTAAGAGTTGTACATGTTGATGAAGTTAATAAAGTTAAATTAGGATTGAAAGGTAGAGGTTTGGGAAAATTTAGAGAAGGTATCTTAGCTAATATATCCCCAAATAAAGTCCCTCGTTTAATTGGTAAAGAAGGTTCTATGATTAATACAATTAAGCAAGCAACTAATTGTAAAATACTTGTTGGTCAAAATGGTCTTGTTTGGATTAACGGGGATCGAAAAATGGAGCTTATTGCTAGGAATATTATTAAAATAGTTGAAGATGAATCACATACTTCTGGGCTTACAGATAGAATTAAAAAGAAATTAGATTTTCTTGTTTATGGGAAGGAATTACCTGAAGAAGATCATACAAATGAAGAAAATAATTATGATACAGTTGATATTTCGGATGATGAATACTTTGAAGGTCCAAAAATTGAAAAATTTAAAGAAAATAATGATAATTTGGAAAATAATCTGTTAAATGAAGAAAAAATCGATAGTGAAGAGAGTAATCCTTCATTAGATAGTGAAGAGAATAATTTTTCATTAGATAGTAAAGAGAGTGATCCTTCATTAGATAGTGAAGAGAATAATTTTTCATTAGATAGTAAAGAGAATAATCCTCCATCAGATACTAAAGAGAGTAATCCTTCATTAGATAGTGAAGAGAATAATTTTTCATTAGATAGTAAAGAGAGTGATCCTTCATTAGATATTAAAGAGAGTGATCCTTCATTAGATAGTAAAGAGAATAATTCTTCATCAGATAGTAAAAAGAATAATTCTTCATCAAATAATAAAAAATTTAAGTTTTCAGATTCATTTGCTCATATTAAAGATAAACTTCAACTGTAAAATTATTATGTTGAGTTATTTGAGTATTTATTATAGTTTAGAGTCAAATTTTTCGCACTTTAAAAATTTTAATTTTTGAACTTAGAACCTTTTTGATTCTCATTATTGAAATTTTTTATCTCAATTAGAAGAAATTTTTTATCTCAATTAGAAAATTTGAATTTGTTTCATTTACTTTAAAAATTTTTTAGATTTTAAAATTTTTTAGATTTTATAATGGTTTTGATAAAGTTTTTAATAAATGTTTTTTTTTTAAAATGAAATATTAGTAAAAGATATTAATTTATAATTATTTATATTAATTTATAATTATTTATATTAATTTATAATTATTTATATTAATTTATAATTATTTATATTAATTTATAATTATTTATATTAATCAAATTGTATTTATATTATTTAAAATTATGAATTTTTATAAAATGATATTTAAAATTAAATAATTTATTAAAAAAAATTTACCATTCAAAGTTTAAGAACTTTTTCATAATGAATATATATTATATTATATTAATATCCTAATTTTTTAAATTTATCTAATTGATTTAAATTTATCATTTATCTAATTGAATTTATTAATTTGTAATTAAATAGTTTATTTTATTTATTTTTTAAAAGTAATAATTTTAATTTTAAAAAAATTGAATAATTTTAATTTTAAAAAATTGATTTTAATTTTAATTTTAAAAAATTGATTTTAATTTTAATTTTAAAAAATTGATTTTAATTTTAAAAAATTGATTTTAATTTTAAAAAATTGATTTTAATTTTAAAAAATTGATTTTAATTTTAAAAAATTGATTTTAAGAAAAATTAAAAGTAGTAATAGTTTTTGTAATAAATAAGTTTTATACTGTATATAACTCTGCATATTAATATTTTAATAGTATATGATATATGTTGATTTAATTGTCATTATTAAGAATTTTATTTAGTAGAATTGATATTTAGTAGAATTGATATTTAGTAAAATTGATATTTAATTAAGAGGTGATTTTTATCATCATAAATAGTAGTAATGATAGTAGAGAAGATGGAAGATCCTTTGATGAGTTAAGGTCTTTAAAAATAGAATCAAGTGTTTTAGAAAGAGCTGATGGTTCAGCTTATTTAGAGTTAGGTGGGAATAAAATTTTGGCAGCTGTTTATGGTCCAAGAGAATCTTTTATTAAACATTTATTAAAACCAAATACTGGAGTTATTAGGTGTAGGTACAATATGGCTCCATTTTCTGTAGATAATAGAAAAAGACCAGGTCCAGATAGAAGGTCAATTGAAATTTCAAAAGTAATTGCAGAATCATTAAGACCATCTTTATTATTAGAAAATTTCCCAAATTCAATGATCGATATTTCCATAGAAGTAATTGAAGCAGAAGGTGGAACCAGATGTGCAGGAATTACTGCTGCTGCGGTTGCTTTAGCTGATGCTGGAATTCCAATGAAAGACATAGTTGTAGGATGTGCTGCAGGTAAAGTAAATGATAAAATAGTATTGGATTTATCAGAAAAAGAGGATAAAGAAGGACAGGCTGATGTTCCTATAGCTATTATGCCACGAACAAATGAAATAACTTTATTACAAACCGATGGAATTTTAACTGAAGATGAATTTCAAAAAGCAATAGATTTAGCTATTGGTGGATGTCATGAAATTAGTGAAATTCAAAAAATTGCTCTTAAAAAGAAGTATGAGGAATCATTATGAATATTATACCTGAAATAACAAAGAAAAGCATTATCGATATTGTTAACAATAATGAGAGAGTTGATGGAAGAACTCTTGATCAGTATAGGGATATTCAAATTGAAACAGGTCTTATTTCTAAGGCGGAAGGCTCTTCAAGAGTTAAAATAGGAGATACTCAGATTGTTGCAGGCGTTAAACTTTCTATTGGTGAGCCATTTTCAGATACTCCTAATTTAGGAGTTTTAATGACAAATGCTGAATTATTACCTCTTGCAGATCCAAGTTTTGAACCAGGTCCACCAAATGAAAATTCAGTTGAACTTGCAAGAGTAGTGGATAGAGCTATTCGTGAAAGTGAAATGGTTGATTTAGAAAAGTTATGCATTGAGAAGGGTAAAAAAGTCTGGATGCTTTTTATAGACTTACATATTATTGATTATGCTGGTAATCTATTTGATACTGCGACTTTAGCTGCTGTTTCAGCTCTATTAAACACTAAATTTCCAAAAGCTACTTTTAAGGATGGTGAAGTGATTATCAATGATGAAATTAAAGAAGAACTTATTTTAAAGGACAAAGTTACTATGTCAACTTTTGCTAAAATTGGTGATAAGATGGTTCTTGATCCTTGTTTAGAAGAAGAAGCTATTTTAGATGGAAGATTATCTGTTGGGGTTACAGAATCTGGGAAAATATGTGCTATGCAGAAAGGTGGTAATAAATCTCTTCTTAAAGAAGATATTTTGGAAGCGGTTAATACAGCTATTTCAAAATCTAAAGATTTAATTAAAGAAATTAATTAACTGTTGGAATTAAATCTTTTTCTTATAGAGTTATCCATAATGGTTTTAGAAAAAGAATTCATGACTTCCTAAAAGTCATAGAGGTTCAATCTTGATTTAGTAAATATATGTTAATTAATAAATTTTTATTTATAATGGTTTTGATAAAGTTCTTAATAAATGATATTTTTGAAAATGTAATATTACTAAAATGAAAATGTAGTATTACTAAAAAATATTAATTTATAATTATTTATATTAATCAAATTGTATTTATATTATTTAAAATTATGGATTTTTATAAAGTGATATTTAAAATTAAATAATTTAATAAAAAAATTATCATCTTAAAGTTTAAGAACTTTTCAATAATGACTATATCAAAGTTAACTATTTTTTATATTTTTTATTTTTTAAATAAGTATAATACTTGATTTATATGAAAAGTTTAAGAGAAAAGTTTAAAACTGATGAGCTTATTGGTATAGGTTTATCTATTTTAGCCATAATCTTGTTAGTAATAGTTTTATTTTTAGGATTAAACAATGCAATATCTACTGATGAAGGATTTACTTTTCATTTAATGGGTATGTCTTTTAAAGATATTATACTGGGTACTGCAAGAGATGTTCACCCTCCTTTATATTATGTTATCTTAAAATGTATTATGAGCATTTTTTCACCAGGAAATAGTTTTAATATTATTCTTGGTAAGCTATTTTCAGTCATTCCTCTAATTTTATTAATAAGTTTTAGTTTAATAAAAGTGAGAAAAGATTTTGGATGGCTAACTTCAGGTATTTTTACATTTGCTATTGTTACAATGCCAAGAATGATGTTTTATACGATTGAAGCTCGAATGTATTCTTTAGTAGTATTATTTGTAACTTTAAGTTTTTACTACTGTTACATGATTACTAAGGAAGATATTAAAAAAAATTGGATTATTTTTATTTTATCCGGTTTATTTGCAGCTTATACTCATTACTATGGTATGATAGCTGTTAGTTTTATATATCTATTACTTTTATATCACATATTCTCAAAAAATAAAAAATTAATAAGAAAATGGATATTATCGGTAATAGTTTCAATATTGGCTTATGTTCCTTGGTTTTATTTGTTTATAATCTCTTCTAAATATTTTAACAGTTCTCAATGGACTCATCCTTCCATTAATACTATAATTTCAATGGTTGCATTTATATTCTCCCCTATAAAAGATATATATGAGTTTAAATATATTTTAAATAAATCATTAACTTCTTTGTTTGAAATATTTGGAATATTGTTATTCATTGGATTAGTTTCAATATTCATTTTCCACACATATAAAAAAAAGAAAGGAGAGAGAGGTTCATTTACACTCATTGAATGGGGAAGTATTTTTGTTTTAGTCACTACAACACTTTTTGGAATTCTATTCTCTCTTTCAATTAAGCCAATGTTTGAGGTAAGGTATCTTACTCCGATATTAGGATGCTTATGGATGTCTTTTGCAGTTTTATTGTCTAAAACTTATTCTAAAAAGAAAATTTTTACCCCAATTTTATTGGTTCTCTTGTTGGTTGGTTTTTCTAATGCTGTTATAGTTGTAGACTTTAAACATTATTATGCTGATTCAATTTTAGAATTTGAAAATAATTTAAATCAAGTAGATAAAAATGATACCGTGATTTTTCTTATTTATCCTTGGGCTGAATATTTCGTTGAATATTATTATCATGGAAATAATCTTATTATATGGAATAATACTGATCCAATAATTTCAGATGGAGAGGATGCATCGAAAAATGGAAATGTATTGCTTTATGATATGGGTATTGGAGTAGGAGATCTTAAAAAAAATAATATTGTTAAAAAAATAGGTATTAATAAAACATTAATGGCCGATGGTTTTAAATTAGAAAATATAAGTAGTTTAATAATACCAGATTACTATCGTTATTATACAAATAAAGTTTATATTATTAAACCCCAATAATACTTCAAGTATATTTTATAAAAATTTAGACCAAAATCTTTATATATGGAAAAGCTTAAATATTATTTTATAATATATTATTGGTACTTTAATAGCTAATAAATATTTTAATAGCTAATAAAAAGATAAGATTTTATTTATATTTATTTTATTTATATTTATTATATATAATATATTAAACAGATAATTATTTTATTTTTAAAAAACCTAATTTAAAAAAAATGATATTTTAAATTAAATAAAGTTTTTATTATTCATATTGAAAATAATTAAATAAAATTATTATTATTCTTATTATATTTTCTTATTATATTGGTTTTGATAAAGTTCTTAATAAATAAATTTTCTTAAAAATAAACATTAAATTTCTTAAAAATAAATATTAAATTTCTTAAAAATAAATATTAAATTTCTTAAAAATAAATATTAAATTTCTTAAAAATAAATATTAAATTTCTTAAAAATAAATATTAAATT
>JAITPS010000185.1 GCA_031289325.1 Candidatus Methanovirga meridionalis | reverse complement strand
AATTCAACGAACTACTATCCGATGAAGAAGCATACCACGACTACCAAATGAGACAATTAGCAATAATGGAAATAGAAGGAGAAATACACCACAGCGAAGAAAAAGGCAGAATAGAAGGTATAAAAGTAGGTGAAAAAAAAGGTTTAAAAAAAGGTATAAAAGAAGGTGAAATAAAGGGTAAAAAAGAGGAAAAATTAGAAATAGCTATTAACATGCTGAAGAAAGGAGTGGATTTAAATTTGATTAGTGAAGTTACCAATCTTCCAATTTCAAAAATTCAAAATTTAAACAGTAAATAATTTAATTTCTATTTTTCTATTATTTTATTTGGTATATAATATTGTGTATGAAATAATATTATTAAGAAAAAAAATGAAAGTATAAAAATATGGGTTCATATTAACAAAAAAAAAAAATGACAATATATAATCATTATGAAAAAGTTCTTAAATTTTGAATAATAGCTTAAATTGACATTGTTCAAATCTTTACTGATAAGTTTCATTAGTGTTAATTTTAGAGTTGTATCAAAAATTTAACTAAAATCAAATTTTTACTTTAAAATTTTAACAATGCTTAAAATCATCACACAAAACTTTTAAAAATATTAAAATCTCAAGTAAATACAATACTAAGTCATTCCCAGTTAAGTTTTTGATAGATCAAATATTGCAAAATTATAAAAATTAATCTTCTCAAGAATATTTCATCAGTAAAGATTTGAACAGTGTCTTTATATTAATTAAAATTTAAAATTATAAATTTTTATAAACTAATATTGAAATTAAATCTAATATTTGAAATTAAATAATTTAATAGAAAAATAATTTAATAGAAAAATAATTTAATAGAAAAATAATTTAATAGAAAAATAATTTAATAGAAAAATAATTTAATAGAAAAATTTATACTTCAAAATTTAAACCACCCTCACATTGAATATATTTTAATTAAAAATTTAATTATATTTCACTTTTAAAAACTTCATTATTGAACTTGTTCAATTAGAAAAAAGAAATTTTTCTTTATTGAAATTTTTTATTTCAATTAGAAAATCTGAAAGATTTTCTTTAGTTTAAAAATTTTATATTTCTAAACTTAAAAGTGAAGCTTTTCTGTACTTACAAACATTATTTAATACATTATATATTCTAAAATATTAATTATATGGGGATATCAATTTATTTTTTAATAAAAAAATTATTAAATTGAAAATTATTAAATTTCTATTAATAAGATATAAATTATTTTACTAATGTTTTTTATTATTTTAAAAATTCAAGGGCTTAAAATGTTAGAGATATATAATACTATGAATAGAAAGAAAGAACAATTTATTAGTATAAATGATAATAGAATTAATCTTTTTGTATGTGGACCAACCGTATATGATGATGCACATATTGGGCATGGTCGTACTTACATATCCTTTGATATAATAAAAAGATATTTAGAATTTATAGGATATTCTGTTTTTTATTTAGAAAATATAACTGATATTGATGATAAGATAGTTGTAAGAGCTAAAGAAAGAAAAACTGATTTTTTAACTTTAGCAAGATTTTATGAGAATAGATTTAAAGAGGACATGAAAAAACTAAATGTAGATTCTGTTAATCTTTATCCGCGAGCAACCGATCATTTAAATGAAATTCACAAACAAATTGATATTTTAATTAAAAAAGGTTTTGCTTATGAGAGTGAAGATGGAGTTTACTTTGAAGTGGAGAAATTTCCAAGCTATGGTAAACTTTCTCACCAAAAATTAGATAAGTTAGAAGCTCATAGAGAAATAGCTAAAACCACTAAAAAAAATCCTCATGATTTCGCTCTTTGGAAAAAAACTGATGAAAAACCATATTTCCCATCAAAATTTGGTAATGGAAGACCTGGTTGGCATATTGAAGATACAGCTATTACAGAACAATACTTTGGTCTGCAATATGATATTCATGGTGGAGGATTAGATTTAATTTTCCCACATCATGAAGCTGAAATTGCTCAAATGGAAGCTATTTCTTCTTTAGAACCTATGGTTAGATATTGGTTACATACAGGATTTCTTAATGTTGATGGTGAGAAAATGTCTAAATCATTGGGTAATTTTATTACAATAAGGGAACTTTTAAAAACTTGGGATCCAATGGTCTTTCGTTTATTTATACTTTCAACACATTACAGAAATCCAATAGATTTTTCTCAAAAAGCTTTAAATCAATCATTAAAAAATTTAGATAGATTAAAAATCACAATAAATAATTTAATTGATTTTAAAGATAATGTTATTAATCATTCACCTGAAGATATTGTTATTAAGCATTCACCTGAAGATACTGTTATTAATAATTCACCTGAAAGTTTAGATGATTTCCAATCAATTGAAAATGATTTAGATATTTCAAATAAGATAAACAAAAAATCTTTTAATGATAACATACTATTACACATTGATGAATTAGAAAAAGAGTTTTTTAAGTACATGGATGATGATTTTAACACTCCTCGAAGTTTGGCTGTCATTCTAAATTTCACTAAAAATGTTAATGGTTTTATTGATGGGAAAACTCCATTAATTAATACTGGAAAAATAAGTGAAGAAGAACTATATATTTCTTATAAATTTGCAATTAAAACTTTAAAATTTTTCATAGCTTTTGAAAAAATCTTTAATTTAAATATTTTTGAAAAAGAAAACGAAAATTTGGATTCTAATAAGTTTTTGGATATTCTTTTAGAAACAAGAGATAAATTAAGAGAAGAAAAAAATTATCAATTATCTGATTATATTAGGGATAAAATAAATGAATTAGGTATGAAAATAGAAGATGATTAATCCATCAATTTTTTGTATAATGGATTCAATGAAGTGCTTAATAAATAATTCTTTTTAAAATGAGTATTATTAAATGATAATAATTTAAAATTTATTCATATTATTTAAAATAAGTTTATATTATTTAAAATAAGTTTATATTATTTAAAATAAGTTTATATTATTTAAAATTTATTTATATTATTTAAAATTTAAAATTATATTTTTTTATAAACTGATATTTGAAATTAAATATGTTATATTTGATAAAGTTCTTAATAAATAATTTTTTTAAAAATGAATATTATTAGATAATATTAATTTAAAATTAATTATATTATTTAAAATTTATTTATATTATTTAAAATAAGTTTATATTATTTAAAATTTAAAATTATATTTTTTTATAAACTGATATTTGAAATTAAATATGTTATATTTGATAAAATTCTTAATAAATAATTTTTTTAAAAATGAATATTACTAAAAGATATTAATTTATAATTAGTTATATTAATAAAATTATATTTATATTATTTAAAATTAAAAATTACATATTTTTATAAACTTATATTTAAAATTAAATAATTTATAAAATTAAATAATTTAATAAAAAAACTTATCATCCAAAAATTAAGAACTTTTCCATGATGCCTATATATAAAGCTCTAAATTTTAAATTTCCATCCTCTTTTTACAGTACATCATTTAATTAATAACTATAATAATTATAATATTATAATAATTTGGTTTTTACTTGTTAAAATGTTGGTAGCCTTTTAAACCAATTTCTTTAATTTCTCCGTTGATTAATGAGACTTGGATTTTGTTGGATTGATTAACTTCTCCGATTATATAGTATTTCTTATCTTTAAAATATTCTTTAAATTCATTAATTTTATTTGAGTCTATGGTAAACAATAGTTCAAAATCTTCTCCAAAATTGAATATTAAATCTTGGTAATCTTTATTTAATAAAATAGCTATTTTTTTTATTGTGTTTATGAATGGGATTTTGTTTTCATGGATTATGAATCCTAAATTATCAGGATTTTCTGTATTGTATTTAGTTGAAGAATTCTGTATTTGGTGTAGTTCTATGCTTAGTCCGTCTGTGATATCCGTTGTGGAGTTGATTGTTTTGGATTTTTTTAGCATGATTCCTTCTTTAATTTTGGCTGTGGGAGAAAGTATTTTTGAAATTGATATATCAACAAATTCTGGGTTTATGTCATTATCCATTAATAGCTTTTTTGTTTTTTCAAGACCTTGATTTAAAATTTCAAATCCAATAGCTGATAGACCAATTTCACCAGAAATAGCTATTAAATCATTGTTTTTAAATCCATATTGCATTAAAACATTTTCATCGTCACTTATTCCAATTCCAGTTCCTGAAATTATGAGTTCATCACCTTCGTTTGTATCTCCACCGAGTAGTGGGGAATTGTAAAATTGGCAAGCTTCGGTGATGCCGTTCAATAGATTATCATATTCTTTGATAGGAAGGTTTTTAGGAAGAGCAAGCGAAATTAAAATACCAGCAGGATAGGCACCCATTGCAGCAATATCACTTAGGTTTACTGTTACTGCTTTAAATCCTCTTTGATAATATGTCATTTTTTTAGGAAAATGATGTTTTTCAATTAGCATATCAGTGCTGAGTACTAAAAATTTATTGCCAATAGCTATTACTCTTGCATCGTCTCCAATATGAGATTTTAAAGAGTTTTTATCAAAGTGTTTGGTTTGAAAACTTTCTGATTTTTTAATAATCATTTCTATAAGTTTTCTTTCACCTAAATCTCCAATCAAGTCTTTGTTTGTCATGAAATAATAGTCTCAATATTATAATAATATTTTATTTATTTGTTTATTTCTGTATCTATGCGTTGTTTAATAATATCAATAAGTAAAGGGTCGGATCCAATAGGGTCAAGGTATATAATTTTTCCATTGAACTCTATTTCTATATCTTCATGATCATGAGAATGGTGATGATTGTGATGTTTGTGTTCAATATTTTTAACATCGGTTGAAAGTTTTAAAATTTTAGGAATATCTCTTTTTGTATGCATTCCAGGTGCTATGAAAACAGGGACGACTATTAAATTTTTGAAATTATTGTTCTTTAAAAATTCGTTAATCGCAACAGGAATACTTGGATTTGTGAGTTCCATGAATCCTAAAGTTACTTTATAATTAGTTTCATCTTTAAACATTCTTAGAAGTTCATTAATAAATTCACTGTTATATTTCAAGCGACTTCCATGACTAACGAGTATGATCCCAGTGTTTTCATGATTTGAGGTATCTAAATTTGTGAATATTTTATTGATTTTGTTCTTCACTATTTGGAGAATAAGAGGATGTGGACCTATACAGTCAAGTAAAACTATTTCTCCATCAAAATCAGGAGTGTCAATATGGTTTAAATAATGATTTTCAGGATATTCACCATCTAAAAATCTTGGATCAGGCTCTTTTTTTTTCATACCTAACATTAAAGGTATATCGACTAAGGTATGAATACCATCTGCTAAAAATATGGGTATGGCTATTATTTTATCAACGGATTTTAAGGAAAGATTGTGTATTGCTTGTGAAATTGTAGGTTTTGAAACTTTCATATATCCTATTTCAACTGGAAAATCACTTAACTTTTTAAATTTCTCAGCTATTTCATTGAATACTGTATTTGCAAAAGGAAGTGTGCTTCCATGGCTTATTAAGATTATTCCAACATTATTTGTTGATTTTGAATTTGAATCCATAAGAAATTACTCCGTTTTCACCATCTTTTCTGATTTTTCTAAAAACCATTTCTACTTGATCACCAATTTCAATATTGTTAATATCAGCATCAACGATTTGCGATGTTAGTTTAGCACCTTCATCTAATTCTATAATAGCTACAGGATAAGGAGCTATTATTTTAAAATCTTCTATTGGTGTACGGACAATAGAAAAACTATGAATTTTTCCTGTTCCTTTAAATTGAATACTTTCTAATTTTCCATTTCTTCTACATTCAGGACAAATAACTCTTGGAGGAAAGTAAACCTTACCACAAGTTGTACATTTTGTACCAATAAGATTATACCTCTGCGGAATATGACGCCAAGTTCGTATGATATCAGACATTTCTTTATCCTCCTAACAATAATAAATATAAATTAAATAATTCCTATAATTTTTATAATCCTTATAATTTCTATAATTTCTATAAATAATTTTTTATAATTTCTATAATTTCTATAAATATAGTGTATGAAATAATATTTTTAAGTAATGAGATTTTTTAAATTACACCATAAATATTAAATTTTTAATTAAAAAAATTATAATTATTACTTTTAAAAATAAAAGAATAAAAATTATTATTTAAAAAATTAGATTAATATTAATTTGAAATTCTTAAAAATATGATATTTGAAAATAATGATTAATTAAAAACATTTTTTACATCACTATAATTTTTTATAATTTCTATAATTTCTATAAATAATTTTTTATAATTTTTTATAATATTTATAAATAATTTTTATTTTTTATTAGTTTTATATATAGTCATTATGGAAAAGTTCTTAAATTTTGAATAATAAATTTTTTTATTAACTTATTTAATTTTAAATATCACTTTATAAAAATCTATAATTTTAAATTTTAAATAACATAAATACAATTTGACTAATATAAATAAATATAAATAATTATAAATAAATATAAATAAATATAAATAAGTATAAATAATTATAAATTAATATTTTTTAATAATATTTACTTTTAAAAAAAATTATTTATTAAGAATTTTATTGAATCCACTATATAATTTTTATAATATAATTTTTATAATATAATTTTTATACACTGGTGGTTTTGATAAAGTTTTTAATGCAATGTAAAAAGAGGATGGATTTTTGCAATTGAAAAATCACAAAAATCAAAGATAACTTAAATATCAAAGATTTTTTGTTTCTAACTCTAAAAATAGAAAATTTTTTAAAATTAAGAAAATTAAAGTTTTGAAAGTTTTGTTGTCGAAGATTTTTCGTTTTCTAACTTAAATTTGTTTAAAATGTCTCTACGTGCTTGAGATATAGTTAAAGGATAATATTCTTCACCTAATTTAAAATTATCTTCTTTATTAAGAACTTCGGCTAAATGACCTATCCTTGGTAATCGTAAATTAGAACTTCTTATTATATCAATATCAGCAAAAACTTCTTGTGGAGTACCCTCTTTTACAATAGTTCCATTGTTTATTACAATCAATCTTTTAGAATATATTGGTACTAAATCTACATCGTGGGTGGAGATTACTATTGTAATTCCTTCTTTATTAAGACTATATAACAATTTTAAAATTTGTGATGCTCCTTTAGGATCAAGACCAGCTGTTGGTTCATCTAAAATCATTATTTCAGGGTTCATAGCTAATATACCAGCAATAGCTATTCTTTTTTTCTCTCCTCCACTTAAGTGATGAGGAGGTCTTTTTTCAAACCCCACCATATCAACTTTCTTTAAAGATTCTTCAACTATACTTGTAACTTCACTTAAAGATTTTCCAAGATTTAAAGGACCGAAAGCCACATCTTCTTCTACTGTAGGTGCAAATAGCTGATCATCAGGATTTTGAAATACTATTCCTACCTTTTGACGAGCCTTAATTAAACTTTTTTTATCGTAATTTAATTTCTCCTCATCAATTAATATTTCACCTTCTGTTGGGGTAAAAATCCCATTAAAATGCAGAAAAAGTGTAGATTTACCTGCTCCATTTGGTCCAACCAGTGCAACAATATCTCCTTTAATCACAGAAAAATTAATGTTGTTTAAAGCTATTGTACCATCAGGATATTTATATTTTATATTTCTTGCCTCAATAATATTCATAATAATTCTGCCCATCCTATAATAAATGTATTGATAATGAATTCTTATATTATATTATTTTATAGTATTTAGATATTTCTATAAAAATTATAATAGCTATTGTTAAACCAATAACATAGAAATTGATCATTGTAAATTGTGTTTGCTTGAAGTATGATTTTGATTCTCCAGTGTATCCCCTACTTACCATACTAAAAAATATTTTCTCTCCTTTTTCAAAAGAACTTAAGAATATACCCATAATTGTATATCCTATTTGTTTTAATCTCCAAATATAACTGATTTTACGATTCCATAGATCAAAGCATCGTGATTTTTGAGCGTTTCTAATGTTATCAAGTTCTTCAAAGAAAACAAATAGATATCTTACTGTCATACTTAAAATCATTGATAATATTTTTGGAAATCCTAATCGTCTCATTGAGTTAATCATATTGTTCATTGGAGTAGTTGAAGAGAAAAGAACTATCATGGATATACAAACAACAAGTCTACTAAGAAGTAAAATTCCAAAGATAGTTCCTTCATAACTTACATTAATTCCAAAAGGTAAAGAATACAAAATAGTGCCTGGTCTAATAAAAGGTTGGAAAATAGCTATAAATCCTCCAAAAGGAAGAATATACATGACTCTTTTCACATAATAACTTATTGATATTTTAGAAAAGAGAACAAGAATGATTATATAAACCTCAAGTAAAAGCATAACCAATAAATCTGAACTATACACACTATAAAATATCAGTATCAAAGTCATGATTAACTTTATTCGTGCATCTAAGTTGTGAATAACACTATCTTTTCTTGCTTCCAATTCAAGAGTATTTATTGATACATTCATATATAATCCAACCTTTTAAGTTTTATTAATTATTCATTCCAACTATAATTATTTATCTGACTTTGTGACTTCTTTTTTTTTATGTGACTTCTTTTTTAAAATAGATCCAACAAAGTAGGCCAAAGCAAAAACTATTATAACACCTATTACAATAGCTATAGCACCTGAAATAGGACTATCTCCAAATATAGGTATTTTATAATCTGGCATTATTGCTTCATGGACTGCTGGAGCCTCAAGAACTCCTGGATTTAATTTTTCCGCGGTACTCTCTAACCCATCTGGGTTACTTGAAGCAAAAAATGCTGCTAAAATAGCTATTATGAGTGCTACTACTACTCCAACAATCAATAAATTTTTATCTTTATTTTCCATTTTAATCCAAACTCCCACTACTGATTAAATCTGGTCTAAGGTTTTTCATAGCCGTGTAAACGATTGTACTAATCACTCCTTCAGCAACAAGACCTATTACAGCATGATATAATCCCATGAAAATTAATCCGTCTTCTAATGGGAATGTTCCTGCTATAGATAATTCAAAAGCACAAACCACTGCTGCAATAAATATTGCTAAAAAACTTCCTATGAAAACAGATCCAGCAGATTTAATTAGAGGTTTAAGTGCTTTAAAAACATAAAAACCTACAAATGAGCCAACAATACCCATGTTAAATATATTTGCTCCGAGAACGGTTAAACCACCATCTCCAAAAGCTAAAGCTTGTATTATAAGCACCACTGAAATAACTAAAAAACCAGCATAAGGACTTCCAAGCAAAATGGATACTAAAGGTGATCCTATCATATGCCCACTCGTCCCCCATGGAATAGGAATATTCATTGCCATTATTGCAAATATTCCAGCTCCAAGAACTGCAAGTAAAGGTATTTGTCTCTCATCTAAGTTGTTTTTTGCCCAATTAACAGCAAAGTAACCCACTACAATTACTATGGCATAGTAAACTACACATTGTGAAATTGGTATAAAACCATCAGGTATATGCATCTTTTTCCTCCTTATAAAAATTGGATTGCATTATAATTTGCAGTTCCAATTAAACTATTTTTATAGTACTCTCCTTAACCTTTGTAACATATTACTCATGCTAAATAACATACATAAAACCTTTTAGATTTTCCCAAAATTGAAATTTAACTATTTAAGAATAGATTTAAATAATCTTATCTATGTTAAAAAAGTTTGGTGAAGTACTATATTTAACTATTTTTACTTAACTATTCTATTTTACTATTTTTATTTAACTATTTTTATTTAACTATTCTATTTTACTATTTTTATTTTTAAATAATAAAATTAACATTAAATAATTTGTAAATCACTGATAATAAGTTGTATGGAGTATATTTTGTTCCAAAAATGACTGAATGATGTTCATTCAGTTTTAGTTGAATCTACTTTTGAGTTGAATTTAGATATTAATATATCTACATATAATATATTTATCTAATGGATAATTATTAATCCAGAGAGAATAATTGTTATCCACCAACTTACTATAATGATACTTATTTATTAATAGTAATACTTATATAAATATTTCTAAAATTTTTTAATAAAAATGTTTATTAAAAACAAAAAATAAGATTAACTAAATCATGAATAATGTTAATTATAGTTAAAGGTTATTTAAAAACAAAAAATATGTAACATACTACCTTGTTTTTTAAAATGTAATAATTCATTAAAAAATATTAATCGTGTTTTTCTTATTAATAAATTAACAAAAGATACTAAAATATTTAAAATTTAAATAAACAAATAAATAATCCATAAAATAAATTTAAATAAGTTTTAATTACTTAAAAAATAAATAAAGAAACAGTAAGGTAAATTAAAAAATGTAATAATTTATCAAAATTATTATTAAATAAAATTAATTTAATCTTAATTTGAATAATTATAATTTTTTTAATTAAAAATTTAATATATTGGTTTTGATAAAGTTCTTAATAAATATCTTTTTTAAAAATAAATAAATAAATATTATTAAAATATATTATAGTTGATTTGATAAAGTTCTTAATAAATAACTTTTTTAAAAATAGATATTATTAAAAAATATTGATTTAAAATTAATTATATTAATTAAAATAAATTTATATTAATTAAAATTTAAAATTATAAATTTTCATGAAATAATAGTTAAAATTAAATAATTTAATAAAAAAATTATCATTTCAAAATTTAAGAACTTTTCCATTAGGACTATAATTAAAAATTATTTATATTAAAAACAAAGCTTTTACTGTACTTAAAAACATTATTTCATTCATTATAGTTAAAAAGAAGATTAAATTTAGAAAGAGGAATTAAAATTAGAATATTTTCGATTATTGGGAAAAAAAATACTGGAAAAACATTACTAACTGTAAAAATTATAGAAGAGCTTAAAAAAAGAGAGTATAAAGTAGCTACAATAAAGCACACACACCATATTATTGAAATTGATAAAGAAAATAGTGATACATGGAAGCATGGAAATGCAGGTTCCGATATTGTTGTAGGAGTTGGTGATAAAACTTTTTTTAATATAGGTAAAGTGTACTCCTTAGATAGATTATTATTTATAATTAAAGCCATTGAAAATCCTGATTTTGTTATAATTGAAGGCTTTAAGAAATATAGCTATTCAAAAGTTTCAACATCACAAGACTTAGCCGATGAATTTACAATAAAAGTAATTGATCCATTCAAAACAAATGAAAAAGAAATCACTTCTTTAGTAGATGATATTGAAAAATTAAGCTATGATATTATTGACACATTATACACTAATGAATGTGGGTATACTAATGGATTAGATATTGGAAAAGCTATTATTAAAAAAGAATTAGAGTATGATTCTAATGACTTAGATGTTTCATTATCTATTGATGAAAAAAATATAGGATTGAACTATTTTGTTAATAATTTTATAAAAAACACAATAACTGGAATGTTAAAAACCTTAAAAACAGAAGAATTTGGTGTAAAAGACTTCAATAAAGTTGAAATAATAATAAATAAAAAAAAAGAAAAATAAATAAATAATTCTGAGATGATATTCATAAATTTTTCATTTACAATCTATTCAACCATTTTATTTAGCTTTAAATAATTAGTTAGCTATTATTTCATAAATAGCACCATTATCACCAGGAATAATAGCTTTTTTAAGAGTATAAGCTTTAACTTTATAAAAATCTAAATACCCCCATTGAGAATTTCTAATGGTCATTAGATTATTATGTCCATTACTAATACCATATATCCAAACATTGTGTCCAGATTCTAATGTTTTATTAACTCTTGACATTAGATTTCCACCAAAAATGCTCATATTATGTTGAGATGAATACACATTCATAAATGGAGGTTCCCAGTAGGTATCTAATTGACCAATATAAGTATTTTCATCAGGATGAGACATAAGCAACTCCCTAAACCCTGTTGTAGATAAATCACCATCAATAACTAAATCATCAGGATCAATCAATTTCAAAACATCTTGAATACTATGGGCAAACCCTGTATTAACATCCATTTTATGAAAACTAAACGATAAATTCAGTCCACCACCTAAAAGGAATAAAAACATGAGTACTAAGAAAACGGGTTTAGACTTTTTGAATGTTTTACTAATAATAATACAAACAGATAACCAAAATAAAGCTAATCCAATGACAATATAACGAACATGTAAGATTTCTTTTCCTATAACATCTGATAATAACATCCCCAATAAAACTTCCAATACAGTGATTAATGCAGAAAATGTTAAAAAATTTATTTTGCCAATTCGTTTTAAACTATTGAGTGATATGTTTTCTTTAAACAAATAATATAAAGATATTGCTAAGATTAATACAATAAGTATAAGTAAAACAACACCTTCCCATTCTGTTTTCGCACCATGGACAAGAGTATATGTAGTATCACCTACTTTACGAGAACTTAATACATACCAAACAGTTTGAAGTAAAGTTTTAGAATTAAACTCAGCAATCCAAAAAGAATTACTAACATAACTTATCTGATTAAGAAGAATACCCATCCAAGGTATGAAAGCAGCAACAGAAATAATTCCTGAGAGAATTAATTTTTTAACCTTCATTACTTCATTTTTAAGAGCTAACCATGCAAATAAGACCAGATAAACAGCAAATAGAGTTACACTGCAATAGTATTGAGTGTATTCACCTAAAATCCCGAAGAAAATTAAAAGAGCATAATTTTTCCATGAACCATCTATACTTATTCTATAAGCAGAATAAAATGCTAAAGTTAAAAATAACATGCCCCAAGAATACATTCTAACATCAGCCATGTAATAATCAAATTGAGGCATTAACACAACACTTAAACTGAATAATCCTGCGGCTAAATAACCAATATCTTTTTTAAGATATTTCCATGAAAAAATCATTAACAAGAGTATTGGAGTTGCTGAAGAAAGTTTAGCTAAAAAAATATCACTAAAGGATGAATGAAATAAATGACCAATAGAAATGAAAGCCTTAACAATAAAATAATGTAAAGGTGGATGAACATCCATAGCAGTTTGATAAATAATATTACCTATGGTATCTTTAACTAAGTGCATGGTAAAAATTTCATCATACCTCAAAGAAATATCAGGAAAACCTTTGATTAAAAGAATGAAAAATAGGATGAAACTTGAAATAAACAAGATTCCACCAATATTTTTTTCAGTTAATTTAGCTATTAAACTATCTTGAATTGATTTTAATTTGTTAATCATCACAATTCACCATCTTTAATCATGAGACTGGTATGATAAATAGCAGAGCCTGTATCTTCTTTATTAGGATCATCAAAAAATAGTATATCCACCTTAACAGGCAACTTACCATTAGGACCTGCATTATATCCAATATTTTCATAAGGATGCACGGTTGTACTGGATAACAGATCTCTTTCTTCCCAAACACAATTATTTTTAGCAAGAATATTCGCATCTTTATCATAATATATAGTTTTCATCTTCAAATAATCAAGAGAAACCAAAGTTATCACCATACAAGAAACAGCATATGATGTATTTAAACCTTCTGAATTGTTAGTGAATCTTAATTCACCAACTTCAATTTTACCTTTCTTTTCTGCAACTCCGCCTTTGATAGTGCCATAAGCACTTGCAGTAAGAAAACCTATAATCACAATAGCACATAAAATCTTTAAATTTTTATCCATATCCAATCACATCCATAGAATATTTTTAATAGCTTTTAATTAAATTAATAGTTCAAGGCATTAATATTCACTGCTATGAGTTTCTAATAACCTAAGTTTTTTAGAAATCTCTCAAGCATTTTCTGCGATCATCAAAAAATATTTAAATCATCATTTTTCATAATATTCTACTGATAATCACTAAATGTTAATATGTTGTATTAATATATAAATTTTTCCTATTTCATTCATTCATAACCAATAAATAAAATGAACTCAAAAACTTTAAATTAAACAACAGATAATTAAAACAAATTTGGAAATTGAATGATTGACACATTCTCTCTCTGGAATAATTAAAGGCTTAAACAAGCGAAAATAAGTAAATAATTCTATCCATGAAATAGGATATTTGGATAATCACACAGTAGATGATGCTATAAATCAGAAAACCAAAAGGCAAAGAACTGAACATTCATGAATTATATGAAACAAAGAATTTTTTATTAAATTATTTAATTTCAATTTTTAAATTATTTAATTTCAATTTTTTATAAAAATATATAATTTTAAATTTTAATTAATATAAATATATTTTAATTAATATAAATAATTTTTAATTAATATAAATAATTTTTAATTAATATAAATAATTTTTAATTAATATAAATAATTTTTAATTAATATAAATAATTTTTAATTAATATAAATA
>JAITPS010000184.1 GCA_031289325.1 Candidatus Methanovirga meridionalis | reverse complement strand
AATTCAACGAACTACTATCCGATGAAGAAGCATACCACGACTACCAAATGAGACAATTAGCAATAATGGAAATAGAAGGAGAAATACACCACAGCGAAGAAAAAGGCAGAATAGAAGGTGAAAAAGAAGGTATAAAAAAAGGTAAAAAAGAAGGTATAAAAGAGGGTAAAAAAGAGGAAAAAGTAGAAATAGCTATTAACATGTTGAAGAAAGGAGTGGATTTAAATTTTATTAGCGAAGTTACCAATCTTCCAATTTCAAAAATCCAGAATCTAAACAGCAAATAATTTAATTTCTACTTTCTTATTATCTTATTTGGTATATAGTATATTCCAAAACTTTTATAACTAATGAAATTAGATATAAATCGCATGACATGGTAGAAATTTTGAAATAAAGGATAATTTAAGTGTTAATTGAAATTTTTAAACACACTACTCTTAATCTTTAAGTTATCCTCCAGCTAATATGATTTTTGTTCCACCATCGGAAACTTCTTCTTTTTTAAATTCAAGTTCATATTTTATTTTTTCAATGGCATCTTTCATAGCTTCCAATGTCTCTTCTCTATGAGGACCAAGAGTAGCTATTAAGAATAAGGTATCTCCAGTATAAAATTTCCCAATATAATGAACTGTAGCTATTTCATGAATGTTGTATTTTTCTTCAATATCTTTTATCATCTCAATTAATTTTTTTTCAGTCTTTTTTTTATCAGGACTAGTTAATGTAATATGTTTAATTTCTTTACCTCTAACAAACCCTTCAAAAGTAAATATAGCTCCTGATTCATCTATTTTACTATTTTTTTTAAGTTCATTAACAAGATCACTTATTTTGTAATCTTTATCATCTTTTTCCACTATTTTTATCAACATTAAAAACCATCCCATCTATTTTGAGTTAATACATTTATTCTTTACATTTATTTTTATATTTTGTTTATATATTAATAAATAATTTAGTTATAAATAATATTGTATATTATATAACTTTTATAAATTTTCATTAGATATTTATAAATTTTCATTAGATACTTTTAAATACAAAGTCAAATAAAGTTATAACAAATTCATATAATAAAGTTATAACAAATTCATATTATATTAATTATGAATATTTATAAATAAGTTATATATGATAGTTTTATAAATATATTAATATTAAATAAGTAATTTATAAATAAGTAATTTTATTTTATAAATAAGTAATTTTATTAAATTATTAAATTATATAAAAAATTTAATTTATAAATAAAAATTTAATTTATTAATTTATAATATATTAAATAAGTAATTCTATAAATATAATATATTAAATAAGATTAAATAAGCAGTTTTATTAAATTATATAAAAAATTTAACTTATAAATGAAATTTAACTTATAAATAAAAAATTTAATTTATAATACATATTAATAAGTAATTTTATTAAATTATATAAAATTTATTAAATTATATAAAATAAAAAATTTAATTTATTTTATAAATAATAAAATCAAAGATTTTCAAAATAAACTTTAAAAAAAGTTGATCAAATGATTATCTAAAAAATGTTGTTTTGTAAATAAATTTTATAAAGATAGAGATATAAATAAAGATAAATATGCTATATTATAAAAGAATTAATAAGTATAGAATAATATTATAATGTTAATAGAATTTACAAATAAGTGTAAATAAGGTGATTATTATGGCCAAAGAAAGAAATGTTCAAAGACCTCTTGACACATTAGGTAATGCAGTTAATTCCGCAGTTTTAATTAAACTAAAAGGCGATAGAGAATTTAGAGGAATATTAAAGAGTTTTGATTTGCATATAAATTTAGTTCTTGATGATGCTGAAGAGTTAGAAAATGGTGAAGCTCTAAGAAGATTAGGAACTGTTCTTATTAGAGGAGATAATATAGTTTATATTTCTCCATAAACTATTAAATAATACATAAACTATTAGTTTTACAAAATATAAATGGAGGATTTAGGAATGTCAAAAGGAACGCCTTCGATGGGTAAAAAAAATAAAAAAACTCACATTCGATGTAGAAGATGTGGACACAATACTTATCATGTTCGCCATAAGGTTTGTGCTTCTTGTGGTTTTGGAAAATCTAAAAGAATCAGAAGATACAACTGGCAAAACAAAAAAATTAATGGTTTAAGATTGACATAAATTGTTTTTAAGCACATTTAATTTCAATTATATTATATTTACTTTTAATCATATTTAATTTATAAACAATATTTAATTTATAAATAAAATTACAAAGAATATATTGTAAATTATATAATTTTGAAACTATAAGTTTTTGAATTAAACTATAAGTTTTTGAATTAATATGATGATTGTAAATTAATTAAATATTTTTTTTAAACATGACTTTTAAATAGCTATTATTTCCTTAATCATTTATGGTTATACATTATTAATAACTTTATGAAAATTCATTTTATAGGTTTTGTTCCATGGAGTTTAATAAAAAAAATAAGGATTATGTTGTTGATTTAGAGGATAATAACCATAAACCTGATTCTAAAGATTCAAATCTTGAAACTCCTGATTTTAATAACTTGAATTTCATTGATTTTAATTTTGATGATGATGTTAGTTCTGATTTAGATAATAATGATTATAAAACAGAAGTTAATCATTCAAATAATAAAACTCGTGAAGAATCATCTAATTTTAATGAATTTGAAGACTTAGATAGTGAATTCAGCTCGAATAGTTTGGATTTTAAATATGATGCCTTAGAATTAAATAGTAATAGTAAGCTATTTATTGATGTAAGGATTATCACTGATGATTTAACTAATGTGGAAATTTTATCTAAATCTATTAAATTTTTGGATTTAAAAACTGATTTAGATGTTGTAATTTCAGCTATTATTCCTGTAACTAATATAGAAATAGCTATTAGTGCTGTTAAAGGAGCAGATATTGTTCTTGTAACAAATGATTACAATTTTGATAACCATAACGAGATTTTAAATAATCCTAATAGTGAATTTAAAGAAGAGAATGAACTTAATTATAATAATGAAGTTAAAGATAAGATTAATTATTATAATAGCAAACTTAAAAATCTTGTGGGATATGTTGGAGTTTTGAAATTTCCTAAAACAAGAAATTATGAGTTAATTCCAGAGGATTTTTTCCAAGAGGAGATTAAAAAATCTATTATGAAAGCAGGTCTTAATTCTCTTTTTAATATGGTTAAATTAAATCAAGTTAATCAAGAGTTGAATCTTAAAGATAAAGAAATTTCTAAGTTTTTAAAGTTAAATGAAAAGTTAAACATTGAATATAATTCACTTTTTAATGAATATGAGACTATTAAAAATGAGAATTATGAACTTAAAAATGAGATGAAAACTCTTAATATTCAACTCGATGAGATTAAATCTGAATTTTCTGATTTTAAAAATAGATTTTCTAATATTCATAATAAGGAAATTTTAGAGATTTTTTCATTATCTCAACTGTGGGAAGATTCTTTTAGTGAAGTTTTAGACCATGAAAATCATGTAATTTTAGCTACAAATAAATTTAAACCAGACAATGTAATCATTGGTCAAGGTTTGATTGGTGCTACATCTAAGAACCATGCTGTTGAATGGTTAAAGATTGTTAGAACATCACTTATTTTTATTAAACATAGTCCTGATTTATCAAATGATTTTGATAACGATAAAATCCTTTTTTAATGATAGATCTACATTTTAGAAAACCAATTAAATAAAGTTAAAAGACAAAATATTTTACTCTTTAATTTATAATGCAATTAATTTAATTAGTCAGCGATAATTCAAGGAGAGGAATATACATTGAAGGATAAATGTGGTATTGTAGGAATACATTCTAATTTAGATAAAAATGTTTCATCTTTTGTTTATTATGGTCTCTATGCTTTACAACACAGAGGTCAGGAATCTGCAGGAATGGCTACATTCGATGGTAGTAAAATGCATTCTCATATAGGTGTGGGTTTATTAACAGATGCTTTTAAAGATTTTGATTTTAATTTTTTGCAGGGTAATAAAGCTATTGGGCATGTACGATATTCAACTACAGGAGATTCTAAATTAGAGAACTCCCAACCTTTCTTAACAACTTTAAATGGTCAACATATAGCTATTGCACATAATGGGGATATTATTAACTCATCTTCTTTAAGAGAGGATTTGATTGATGAAGGTTATGAATTTACTTCAGATACAGATTCTGAAGTATTATTCTATTTAATTAAACAGGAATATGAAAAAACCAACAACTTTATTTTAACAATTGAAAGAGTTGTTGAAAAAATTATAGGATCATATTCTATTGTTATTTTAATTGATGATGAACTTTATGCTGTAAGAGATCCTGCTGGAATGAAACCATTATCCATTGCTAAGAATGATAAGGATTATATGATTGCATCTGAAACTGTTGCTTTTGATGTAGTTGGTGCTAAGTATATTAGGGATGTTGAAGCTGGAGAAATTATCTACTTTAAAGACAATGAAATTAAATCCCATAAAGTTAAAATAGCTAACTCTATTAAAAAGGCACATTGTGTTTTTGAATATGTTTATTTTGCAAGACCAGATAGTATTATGAATGGGCGTGATGTTTATAAATCAAGACTAAACATAGGAGAACATTTATATGAAGAATATAAAATTGATGCTGATATAGTGATTCCTGTTCCAGATTCTTCAATTCCAGTAGCTATTGGATATTCAAGAGCTTCAAAAATTCCTTATGGTGAGGGATTAATTAAAAATAGGTATGTTGGAAGAACATTCATTATGCCTACTCAAGGAGAAAGGCTATTAGCAATTAAATTAAAAATAAATCCTATTAAATCTGAAGTTGAAGGCAAAAGAATTATTTTAATTGATGATAGTATTGTAAGAGGAACAACCTCTCAATCAATAGTTAAAATTTTAAAAGAAGCTGGTGCAAAAGAAATTCACATGTTAATTGGTTGCCCACCAATTATTGCTCCTTGTTACTATGGCATTTCAATGGCTTCAAAAAAGGAGTTAATAGCAGCTAATAATACTACCAATCAAATCAAAGAGAAATTAGGTGTTGAAACATTAGGATATCTAAGTATACATTCTCTTGTTGATTCCATTGGAATTCATTTTAATGATTTATGTTTAGCTTGTATTAATGAGAATTATCCAACAAATATTCCTCAAAAATAACTTAAACAGGTTTTGGTGACCACAAAAAATATTTGAGAAAATCTAAAACTTAAGTTTAGAAACTTTCATTACTTTACTCTTATAAAAATGGATGAATTTGATGAGTTCTTTTGAGAATACTTATATATCAATTATTATATTGCTTTTTTTAGGTTATCTATTAAAAAAATCAAAACTTTTAAAATCTGATGATGTTAAGCCTTTAAATGTAATATTAATAAATATTTTAATGCCCTGCATGATCTTCATGGCTTTATACACTGAAGATATTTCTATCTTTTCAAAGTTATATCTAATGCCTTTTATCCCCATACTTCCAGCACTGTTTGTTGGATTGTTTACTTTATTGATATTAAAATTCTATAATTTTTCTAAAATTAAGATATTAAGTTTAATGTTGGCTGTCGTGTTAGGTAATACTGCATATTTAGGTTACTCTATTGTTTCAGGTATTTTTGGTGGTGATGGTTTAATAAGAGCCATATTTTTTGATTTATCTACACCAATACTTTTTTCATGTTTAAGTATAATTCTAATAATTAATATTGAAGGTGATCTAAAAGATGTTTTAAAAAAGGTTCTTGGATTTCCAATTCTTTGGAGTTTTAGTTTTGGAATCATTATGAATATTCTTAATATTCCTATAGGTGATGTTTTAGAAAATACCATCAATGATATTGGTGCAACAGCTATTCCATTAGCAATGTTCTCTTTAGGATTATCTTTGGATTTTAGTAGGATGAAAAATAATATTAAAATTGTGTCTTTCATCTCATCAATTAAACTTATAATGTATCCTTTATTATCTTTCATAATTGTCATGTTATTAAATTTAAAAGGATTAGAATTTAAAGTTGGTATTGTTGAATCAGCTATGCCCTCTTCAATTCTTTCACTCATTTTAGCCAGTGCTTATGGTCTTGAATGGGAATTAGTTGCTGATTGTGTTTTTATGTCAACAATTCTTAGTTTTATTTCATTACCAATTATTACTTTTGCTTTGAATAATCATTATTTTATTTAATCGTTACCAATGAAGTTTTTAAAAATGAAACATGATTATTAAATTTTAATTGAAACATAATTATCAAATGTTTAATTAAAAAAATTATAATTATTATTTTTAAAAATAGGGTTACTATGGAAAAGTTCTTAAATTTTGAGCGACGAATTTTTTTATTATAGTCGTTATGGAAGGTTCTTAAATTTTGAAATGGTAATTTTTTCATTAAATTATTTAATTTTAAATATTATTTTATAAAAATCTATAATTTTAAACTTTAATTAATATAATTGTATTTTAATTAATATTAATAGTTTTAATTTATTATCTTTTAATTTATTATCTTTTAATTTATTATCTTAGTAATATTTGTTTTTAAAAAAATTATTTATTAAGAACTTTATCAAAATCAATATAAAAAAAATATAATTATTATTTTATAAAAATCTATAATTTTAAATTTTAATTAATATAAGTGTATTTTAATTAATATAAATAATTTTAATTTAATATCTTTTAATTTAATATCTTTTAATTTAATATCTTTTAATTTAATATCTTTTAATAATATTTGTTTTTAAAAAAATTATTTATTAAGAACTTTATCAAAATCAATATAAAAAAATTATAATTGTTATTTTTAAAAATGAAGAAATAAAAATTATTATTTAAAAAATTAATTTAATATTAATTTGAAATTTTCAAAGTAAGATATTTAAAATAAATGATTAATTACAAACATTTTTTATAACATTAAATTTAAAAAATTAATTTAATATTAATTTGAAGTTTTTAAACAGGTGAATGCATTCTCCTAAGTTGAAAATAAATTTTCATGAGTAAGATATTTAAAATAAATGATTAATTACAAACATTTTTTATAACAATATAGTTTATGAAGTAAAGAATTAAAAACTTGAACAAAAGAAATGATGCTTGGAGAAACTACTTAAATAGGAGAAAATTAACATGAAGTACAAAGAAATAGTGGATGTTTATGAAGCCTTATCACAACCAACAAAAAGATTAGAAGACATTCAGAAAAATTTGGTTTATGAAAGATTTGTCAGATTAAGTGAAATTTTTCATGAGAAATACGAGATAATAATAGTGAAATATGAGATAATAATAGTAGTTAAAAAATGGCTGCTTTTCATGCTTTTATGGAGGCAGTTTAATTGGTTGAAATGGGTTGTGGAAACAGAATATTTGAGAAATAAAATGGTGATTAAATGACCAGAATCGCAATATTGGATGAAGATAGATGCCAACCTAAAAAGTGCAAATATACATGTATTGAATATTGTCCTGGAGTTAGAATGGAAGAGGATACTATCATCATCAATGAAAAAAATAAAAAACCATTAATATCTGAAGAATTATGCAATGGGTGTGGTATATGTACTAATAGATGTCCTTTTAAAGCAATTAATATTATAAACCTTCCAGAAGAATTAACTAATCCTATACATAGATATGGACAAAATAAATTTGAGCTTTTTGGATTGCCAATTGTAGGTGAAGGTTCTGTAGTTGGAATTCTTGGTCAAAATGGTATTGGAAAATCAACAATTATGAGAATACTCTCTGGAGAACTTATTCCAAACTTAGGCAATTGGAAGGAAAAAGAAAACAGTTGGGAAGAAATTATTGATCATTACAAAGGCACTCAACTACAAAAATATTTTAAAAATCTTTTAAACTCAAAGATAAAGGTAATTCACAAATCGCAGATGGTAGATCAACTATCTAAATTTGTAAAAGGAAATGTTAATCAATTACTAAAAGGTATAGATGAAGTAGATAAATTTGATAAAATTGTTGAAGACCTTCAGTTAGAAAATGTTTTAAATCGTGATGTTGAAAACCTTAGTGGAGGAGAACTTCAAAGAGTAGCTATAGGAGCAGCAGTACTTAGAGATGGTGATTTTTACTATTTTGATGAACCAAGTTCTTGGTTGGATGTTCATCAACGTTTAAATATAGTTAAAGTAATTAGATCACTTGCAGAAGAAGGAAAATCAGTGATGGTTATAGAACATGATTTAGCAACATTGGATGCTATCTCCGATCATGTTCATATAATCTATGGCAAACCTGGTGCTTATGGAGTCGTCTCTCAAATGAAAGGTGTTAGAGTTGGAATAAATGCCTACATCAATGGCTTTTTAAAAGAGGAGAATGTTAGAATTAGAAAGCAAGCTATTGAATTTAAAGTTCATGCCCCCAAAATAGCTGATGAAGGAAAAATATTAACTAAATATAGTCAAATTAAAAAGGATTATGATGGATTTTCACTTTTGGTTGATGCTGGAGAACTTTATCATAATGAGATTGTGACTGCTTTTGGTTCAAATGGTATTGGAAAAACAACTTTTGCAAAAATAATATCTAATGTTGAAAAAGTAGACAGTGGAAGTGTTGAAAAGAAACTTGAAGTGGTTTATAAACCACAGTATTTAAATTATGATTTTGATGGAAGAGTTGAAGATTTTTTATATATGAATGCTCCTAATTATGGTAAGAGTATTTTCATGAGTGAAATTGCTAAACCACTTTCAATAGAAGATATTTTAGATAAAAATCTTGATGAATTAAGTGGTGGGGAACTACAACGACTCGCAATAGCTGTTACATTATCTCAAGAA
Organism: Candidatus Methanovirga meridionalis; assembly: GCA_031289325.1. GTDB lineage: Archaea > Methanobacteriota > Methanobacteria > Methanobacteriales > Methanobacteriaceae > Methanovirga > Methanovirga meridionalis. The sequence continues at coordinate 4,504 of JAITPS010000184.1, read as the reverse complement.
GGAGATTTATATGTGTTTGATGAACCAACAGCATTTTTAGATGTTGAACAAAGATTAAGAGTTGGAAAGATTATAAAAAAAATTGTTGAGAGTAAAAATGCCACAGCCTTAATCATTGACCATGATATCGTATTCATTGATTATATAACAAATAGAGCTATGGTATTTCATGGAAAACCTGGTTTAGAAGGAATAGCTACAAAGCCAACTGACATTAAAACTTCTATGAATAAATTCCTAAAAGATTTGAAAATAACATTTAGAAGAGATAAAGAAACTAAACGACCTCGAGTGAATAAATTTAATAGCTATTTAGATAGACAACAAAAAGAAAATCAGCAATATTACTATTTAGAAAATTAGCTAATTTTGAGATCTTAATATTTTGAGATCTTAATTAGTTATAGTCTTTATGGAAAAGTTCTTAAATTTTGAAATGATAATTTTTTTATTAAATTATTTAATTTTAACTATTATTTAATTTTAACAAGGTGTCTGATTTATGTAAAATTTACAAGCTTGGAAATTGCTTCAATCTTCCTATAACCCGTACTAATCATCATGCCTAATAAAAGTACATTCAGATAAATGTGTTTAAAGACTGATCTCTTAGTATAAGCATGTATTTTCTTTAGTTTAAGTTCTCCTTTTAAAAATTTAAAAAATTCTTCTATTTTCCATCTTTTTCGTCTATATTCTTCCCATTTAGGAAGAAGTTCAAACAATCTTTGCTTTAACTTATTGTAAATTTCTTTTCCTTTATGATTTTCCTCGTAGTAGTCTATTGGATTTTGAATTCTTTCTATTAAAGTTATTAAAGATGGTTTTTTCTTTGGAAAAAGTAAAGGAATAATTTTATACTTATTTATTCCAGTTAAATAATTTTCTAAACTTTGAAACCCTCTATCACAAAGAATTAATTGCCATTTTTTTAATATATTCCGTCTTTTAAGTTCAGATAACATATCATCAAATACTCGTGCATCATTAGGACAACCTGTGTGAATCATTATTGATAAAGGTTTACAAGTATCATAATCAATGGCTAAAGTCATTTTAAAACCAGCATAATGCTTTTCATTAGTAGAATAGCATCGTTTGTAGTCTTTTGTAAGCAACATTTGATGAGATAAAAATTTTCCATTAAACTTTAAATCTAATGTAATTGAAGTTGAATCAAGAATTATTGTCCTGATTTTCCTTATTTTATTAAATTGCATTTTATTTAAAGTTTTTAAAGATAATTCAAGATATTTACTCTCGTCATGTCGATGATAAATCTCTCTAATCTGCTTTAAACTTAACAATTTTTCAATTCGTAAAAATTTTCTAAGCTTGTTAGGTTTTTAACTTCATTATAAACATAAGACAAGTCCAATTGAAAAAACATGCTTAATAATACTAATTTTAGCATCATTTGATGTTTTTTAATGCTTGTAAGATTATTTCGAGCTAATTCTTACTCAAACTCTCTACAATCGATAACTTTAACATATTGAAAGCTAATTATGAAAGAGATCATTTTGCCTGCAGATTCAAATGAATTAAATAATTTATTTGATTTCATAAGAAATTCACTAAATTCACTAAAAGTTTTTGAAAGTTTAATAATACACTTAGAGCTTGCTGTAGAGGAAATTTTCATTAACATAGTTAATCATGCTTTTAAAGATAGTGATTTGGAAGATAGAAATATTCATGTAATAATTGAAGTAGAGAGAGATCCATTAAAAATCATGATTACATTCGAAGACAAAGGAATTCCTTTTAATCCTTTAAAAGTCTTAGACCCGGACATATTACTTGATGCAGATCAAAGAAAAATTGGGGGACTTGGGATTTTTATAATTAAAAAAATGTGGATGAAATGTATTATAAATATGAGAATGGGAAAAATATTTTAACTATAGTAAAAAATTAAAATTCACATTTATAGTTAATTTTATAAATAAATTTTTTAAAAATAGATATTAATTAAAACTGTACTGTAAAAAGAGGATAGATTTTTGTCATTGAAAAATGAAGAAAATCGAAGATTTATTGAAATCCTTAAGTTGACAGCATTGAGATATTATTTAAAAGTTTATTTAACTTACTTAAAAGTTTTCTAACATGTTGAATGCCCGAGCATTAATTAATTATAAACATACTATTCAATATATTCTTACTTTAACGGTGTTTTTATGAATTTCAGGAAGTATACAGATATTATCTTCAAATCAAAAATTTTAACAGTTTTATTTTTGGCTTTAATTTTTTTTATTTTCACATTTCCATTTTCTAGTTTGTGGATTCGTGATATGTATATTGGTCCAGATGTAGTTATTTGCATAATTTTTGGATTCATTTTTGGTCCAATAGGATTTATTGGTTCTTTAATTGGAGGCATTATTGTAACTTTATTTTCATCTTATGTAGATAACAATTTTCCCTTAAATGGAACAAATCTTATTGTTTACAGTATTTTTAATATCTCCACTGTTTTATCTTCTTTTTTAATATATAAATTATGGTACTCATTTAAAATTACTAATCAAAGTATAAAATTAATAAGATTAGATTCCGTGAAGAATATAATTAAGTATTTTATTATAATTTCTTTAACTGCTATTATTTGTATTGGGTTTTATGAGTATCCATTTGAATATTTTTATCATTGGAACGATAATTTTAGATGGAGTTTGTTTACTACATTAATGGATTTGTTTTATTGGTTGATTTTAGGAAGTTTACTGCTTATTTTATCAAGTAAATTAAATGTCTCTTTTTATAAACCAAAAAAATCAAAAATTAATATTTCACCCAAATTTTTTAATATCTGTTTACTTTTAGCTATTATTATTAATCTAATTCTTCTAATTTTTAGAGTAAATGAATATAACCCATCTAATCATTTAAATCAAATATTATCTATTATATTTGTGGGTTTAGTTATAATTTTTCTATTTAAACCTATACAAGAAATCAAAGATATTAGTTTAAAAAAAACTTTTTCGATAACTGAAAAATTCATAGCAATATTTCTATTATTGGAATCAGTTATGGCTATTAGTGTATCATTTATTTTATATTTTATCCTTAGTCTGTTAGATATAGCTGACATTTATTTTTGGAGTTATTTTTTTGGTGCTATTTGTATTGTTCTTTTTATTTTATATGCATGTTCTATAATTTTTTTATGGAATATAGAAAAATCAATTTCCAATCCAGTAGAATCTATTTCAAATGTCATGGAAAATTATTCTAAAACTGATGATAAGGTATTTGATGTAGATGCTTTAGTTTCTGAAGTAGAAAAATTTTCCAATTATGATTCAGAAATTGGGATATTATCAAATTCTTATCAGCATATGATTAAAAATTTAGATAAGTACATGAAAAACTTAAAAATGTTAACAAAGGATAAAGAAAGAATTTCAACAGAATTAAATATTGCTAAAGACATACAAGAGTCAATGCTACCAAAAATATTCCCTGCTTTTCCTAATAGAAAAGAATTTGATCTTTATGCATCGAATGTTCCTGCAAAAGAAGTTGGAGGAGATTTTTATGATTTTTTTTTAATAGATGAAGATCATTTAGCTATTGGGATTGGGGATGTTTCAGGCAAAGGAGTGCCTGCTGCCTTATTTATGGTTGTAACAAAAATTTTGATTAAGAATCAGAATTATATTGAAAAAAATGTAAACGAGGTATTTAGTAGAGTAAACAGTATATTATATGAAAATAATAATGAAAGTATGTTTGTAACAGTTTGGTTTGGGATTTTAAAAATTTCAACAGGGGATATTAGTTTTGTCAATGCTGGACATAATTTTCCTTATATAAAAACTAACAATGGTGAAGTAAAAGCATTAAAATCATCAAGAGGACTTGTTTTAGGTGTAATGGAAGGAATTAAATATTCTATAAATAAATTGAAACTTGAAAAAGGCGATAAAATCTTTCTATATACCGACGGAATTACTGAAGCTATAAATACTAAAGAAGAATTTTTTGGCGAGGAAAAATTAGTAAACATTCTAAGAAAATATCATGATAACAAAGAGATTTTAAAGATGGTTAAAAAAGGTGTTGATGAATTTACTGGTGATGAAGAACAATTTGATGATATTACAATGTTAATATTTGAATATAAAAATAAAATTTAATGGGATGAGAAAAATGGTTAAGATTAGTGATGCATTAGAAAAAATTGAATTAACTGATAAGATTAAAATTTTTTTAAGCAAGGTAACTAAAGTAATGTTCATACCATCAAATTTTTAGCCTATTTTTTTAATTTTCAATTACAGAAACCATGCTAAATTTACAATCTCCCTAATTTTACAATGCTGATTTTTATGAAGTGATATTTTAAATTATAGTGATGTGAAAAATGTTTTTAATTAATGTCGGATAAAATTAGGAGGTTTCCCTCCTAACCTCTCCTAAGAACGGCTCGTGTCACTTTCATGACAAGCCGCTCAAGCATATCTTTATCTGTTAGTGTGAGAATCTTCGT
>JAITPS010000140.1 GCA_031289325.1 Candidatus Methanovirga meridionalis | reverse complement strand
TCCAAATAAATATCAGTTAAATTACTTTCATAAGCTTGTTCAACCTCAAAGTTAGGAATCTTAAGAGAATATTTCTTTCTATTATCTTTATCCTTAAATTTTTCAGCTATTGTCAAATAACCTCCTTGAAAAAGCAAAGGCACTTCTTTTATCTTCAATGGGTCAACCACTGCTGTCAACCTCTGATTTTATTCTTATTTAAATCTTTTGTTATCTCACATTTTAATCATTTAACTCTCCTTTTTTAATATAATATTTATTTCAACTACAATTATTTATGTTGACCGATTATTCGTCCGATTTTTCCCACTTGAACCTTTTTTATTATCTCTTCCTTTTTTCTGAGTGCTTGGAATTGTAACTTTTTTCTTTATTTTATTCATTAGCTTATTAAACATTCTTATTTGTTTTTCCAATACCTTCTCTTTAACTATTTTAATTAAATATATTTTAACATATCCAATTAAGGTGTTTCTGCAATGCTGTCAACTTAAGAAGTTGTGATTAAAATTTCTACTAAAATCTTGTTTATATAATCTCCATTTTTAATTTCAATATGTATTTAAAAAAATAATTTTCTTAAGTTGATAGTATTGATAGAAAAATAATTAAATTTAATAACAACTAAATTTAATAACAACTTAATATAAATAAAGAATTAATATATTTTGAAATAAAAATATTTAAATTCTATTCTATATATAAAATCAAGTGAAGAAAATCAAAACAATATTAAATAGGAATCGGTTGTAAATAAAGAAATAGATTCACTGAAAATAAGTTTAAAGTAGGAAATAGATAAAATGGCTCGGAAAATGAAAAAATATGCTAAAAATTGGTGGGCTAATCAATGGTTTGAACTTCTTAATAATGAAGAAGTAAAAAAAGCATTTGCTGAAGGAAAAAAATTTTATAAACATTCATGGGGTTTTGAACCAGAAATAAAGAATAATATACTTTTAGAAGAGGCATACGAATTTCGTAGATTTGAACCATTGTGGAACAATCCTAAAATAAAATTTAAAAATTTTACTAAGGATGAAAGAAACATTATAAAAATTTTAATTGAAAAATCACCATCTTATTTAATTGCTTTAACTAAAAATAATTTACCTAAACAGCTTTATTATGAACTTTTATCCCTTAATATTCATATAATTCCAAAGTCTCTGGATGAATTAGAAATAAGTTGTGAATGTCGGGAATATTGTAAACATACCATGAGATTATATTACTTTTTTGGATTGGAAATAGATAAAGATCCATTATTAATTTTTAAAATTAAAGGATTAGATTTATTGCCTTTAATTGATCCATACAAAAAGATGGTTGTTTCCAATCCAATTAAAAAAATTGATTTGAAAAGGGAAAATCCTAAACATATAACAGTTAAAGACTTTAAAGATATTGACTTGGATAATATTCCTAACTTTGATAATATTCCTAAATTAAAGGAAATAATTGATTTATTGTTGGATAGTCAACCTGATTTTTTTATAAGTGATTTTAAACCAATACTACTAAAAAATTTAGCATATCTATCTCGCCACAGTAATGTCTTTATACAAGGTGATAGATTAAAACTTAATTTTAAACCTTTCATAGCTAAAAGGGAAAATGAGAGTGAGCAAGATTATGAGATACGAATTTTTTTAATGAAATGGGATGAACCTAAATATCTTAAAGATTTGCAAATAAACTTAAGGGATGATTATAGAATTAAAAATATATCAATTATCCCGCAGGATGATAACTTAGAATATGTGTTTCATGAATTCTTTTTTGAAATGCCTGATGGACTAATTGAAGAATATAATTATCCAATACAATTCACTTATAAGTTATATCAATTTAGTCAAAAATTAATAGAAAAAATAGCTATAATTCCTGAAATCTTATACGACGATAAAAATTACACTCACTTTATAAAATGGATTCCTGCTCTTTTTAATGAAGATGTAAATGATATTTTTGAAAAATTATCCGCGTCATGTCCACAAGATTTACTTAAATTTAATGGAGAAAATGTTCCTACTAATGAGCAAGTGAAATTTATATTGGATTTATTTATAAGAAATTTCATGCTTTTTAATAATCCAAAGGCTAATGATAATCATAGCACATATTTGGAATATATGCTTTTCTTTGAGGATGACCCTTTAGATCTTCGTCCTGATTCAAATAAATTAATCAACAAATGGCTTTATAAATTGTTTTTATTTGAAAGTGAGCGGAAAATCCAGTTAAGTGTTCTTGAGGAAGATGATCAATTTCACATAAATTTATTGATGAATGATTTAGAACAATTTAATGAAGAATTTGATAAAATAACAGATTTAAAATCCCGATTTGATATACTATTAGATATTCAACTGTTAACTAATTATTATCCAGATATAAACGATACAGTAAATAAGAATAAAAAAGTATCTTACAATTTAGATGGATTTAATAATTTCTATTTTAAAACCTTACCACTATTAAAAGCATTGAATTTTAAGGTTAATTTACCTTCAAACTTAGAAAAAGAATTCAAACCTGAAATTATAGGGAATATAAATACAAATTTAACTACAGATTCAATATCCAATACAAACCTCTTAAATTTAGAATCAATCATAGATTTTGATTGGAAAATAGCTATTGGAGATAAAAAAATAAATATAATTGAATTTAGAAAATTAATCGGCACTTCATCATCTTTTATTAAAATTGATGGGAAACATTATCTTTTAAACCCTAAAATAACAAATAATGTATCTAACAAAGTTAAAAACCTACCTAAAAATCCTAAGAACAATGAAATCTTGCAAACAATATTATCATCACAGTATCAAGATATAGACATTAATTTTGATAAAAACATTAAGAGTTTAGTAAATAAAATCAACAGATATGAGGAAGTAAAGATACCAGATAATTTAAATGGAAAATTAAGACCTTATCAAAATCGGGGGGTTTCATGGCTTATTCAAAACATACGAACAGGATTTGGAAGTATTTTAGCTGATGATATGGGTCTTGGTAAAACTTTAGAGGTGTTAACCACTATTCTATATCTAAAAAATGAGGGATACTTAAACAAGAAAAAGGTTTTGGTTATAGCTCCTACAGCTATTTTATATAATTGGCAAAAAGAAATAGAAAATTTCACTCCAGATTTAATCTGTGATATTTTTCATTTAGAGAATAAATCAATAAATTTGAAGTCAGATATTATAATAACATCTTATGGAATGATTAGAACTAATTTTGATAGTTTTAAAAAGATTAAATGGTTTTTAATCGCGGTTGATGAGGCACAAAACATTAAAAATCCTAATACTCAACAATCCAAACTTATTAAAAAGTTGGATGGTGAACATAAGATAGCATTAACTGGAACACCAATTGAAAATAGGTTAACCGATTATTGGAGTATATTTGATTTTACAAATAATAATTATTTATATAATTTAAGAAAATTTAAGAAAAATTTTGTTAATCCTATTGAAAAAGAAAATGACTTTAAAACATTGGAAAACTTTAAAAAAATCTGTTCTCCATTCGTTTTAAGAAGATTAAAAACTGATAAGAATGTTATAGCTGATTTACCTGAGAAAGTCATCAATGATTCCTATTGTTTCTTAACTAAATCTCAAACTGCATTGTATCAGAAAGTTATTGATAACATCTTAGATGAGATTAAAAAATCCGAGGGTATCCAAAGAAAAGGTTTAGTTTTAAAGCTTATTAATTCATTAAAACAAATATGTAACCATCCAGCTCAATTCTCTAAGTCTGATGAATATAGTATTGAAGAATCTGGAAAAATGGAAATGTTGGTAGATATTTTAGAAAATATTGAGGAGAATAAAGAGAAAGTTATCATATTCACACAGTATGTTCAAGTTGGAAGTATAATAGCTGAACTTTTAGAGGAAAAATTTAATATTGATGTTCTTTTTTATCATGGAAGTTTAACAAGAAAAAATAGGGACAATATTGTTGAAGAATTCCAGAATGATTTTAAGAAAAGAGTAATGATAGTTTCTCTAAAAGCAGGTGGAACAGGATTAAATCTAACAGCAGCTTCTCATGTTATCCATTTTGACTTGTGGTGGAATCCAGCTGTTGAAAATCAAGCTACTGATCGTGTTCATAGAATTGGTCAAGAAAATAGAATAATGGTTTACAGGCTTATCACTAAAGGAACTTTTGAAGAGAAAATAAATCAGATGATAATGAGTAAAAGAAAATTAGCAGAACTTGCTATTGATACTGATGAGAAGTTTGTTACAGAAATGAATGATAATGAACTTAAGGATTTATTGAGCTTAAAAAGCTATGAATAATCATACTGTTTAATAATCTAAATATTAATAATAAATTCTTGAATTTATTAAATTACAGAACACTGTAAAATTAGATGGATTTTTACAATTAAAAAACTAAAAAAATATTAGAATGGGCAATAATCTATGGAATAGTCAAAAAGAATACATTATTTCAGAGAAATAGGTAGTTTAACATCTACATTTTACAATAACAACCATAGTGGTTTTGATAAAGTTCTTAATAAATAACTTTTTTAAAATAATATATTATTAAAACATGTTAATTAAAATCATTTATATTAAAATATATTAATTTAAAATCATTTATATTAATTAAAACATACTTATATTAATTAAAATATATTTATATTAATTAAAATTTAAAATTATAGATTTTCATGAAATTATATTTAAAATTAAATAATTTAATAAAAAAATTATTATTTTAAGATATAAAAAAATTATTATTTTAAGATATAAAAAAATTATTATTTTAAAATTTAAGAACTTTTTCATGATGACAATAAAAATATAATGAATAATTTTAAAAATTAAGATATTTTAGTAAAATTAAGATATTTTAGTAAAATTAAGATATTTTAGTAAAATTAAGATATTTTAGTAAAATTAAAAAATTTTGAAAATACAGTAAAACTTAGTTTCTAACTTTAAAAACTAAAGTTTTTAAAATGCCAAAAATTTGGTTTTTGAATATATATAAAGTTTATATATAAATTAAACCAGAATATCATTCATAATTTTTAAGCAATATACCCTTTGAGACACCATTACATTAGATAAATATTTATATAATTAAAAGATAATATAAGCAATGATTAACTATCTAAAATAATTAATGATTTCTTAAAAGGTTATTGATATAGTTAATAAATAATATTTATAAAATTAATTAAAACATGATTATGATGCTGAAAACAAGTAGATTAATTAAAGATAGTGTGCATGGAGAATTTTCTTTAAATGATTTTGAAGTTAGAGTAATGGATTATCCACAAATGCAACGTCTTAGACGAATAAAACAATTAGGATTCATATCTTTAATATATCCTGGAGCAAATCATTCAAGATTTGAACATTCAATTGGAACAATGAATCTTGGATCAAGGTTAGCTGATCATCTCAATTTAAGTGACTATAATAAAAAACTTGTTAGAATAGCTTCAATGCTTCATGATATAGGTCATGGACCATTTTCACATGCTTCAGAACCTGTTTTAGATGTTAAACATGAAGAACTATCTGCAAAAGTTATTAAAAAAACCTCATTAAATGATGTTTTAAGTGAAGAATTTGACACAAAAGAAATTATAGATATTATAAATGGAAAAGGTGAATTAGGTCCTATTGTATCTGGAGAACTTGATGTGGATAGAATGGATTACTTAATAAGAGATTCGCATTATACTGGTGTAGCTTATGGAGTAATTGATGTGGATAGAATAATATCCAATTTAAAATTAAAACACTATCTAATTTTAGATAAAAAAGGAATACAAGCAGCAGAATCAGCACTTGTAGCAAGATATCAAATGTATCCAAGTGTTTATCAACATCATACAGCAAGAATTATAAATGCAATGTTTAGAAGATGTTTAAAAGAAATGATCGAAAAAAAGCTTATAAAAACTAAAGATATTTACAAATACGATGATATTGATATTATTTCTCTTTGTAGAAATAGTGATGGATTTATAAAAGACATCATTACAAAATTTGATAATAGAAACCTTTTAAAAATCCTAAGTTCTACTCGTTTAAATGAATTTCTAAATCCTCAAGATATTTTTAAAATCAAAGATGAAACACTTAAAAAATGTGAAGAAGAGATAAGTGAAGACTTAGAAATAGATAAAAAATATGTTATTATTAATATTCCAGAATATCCTAAATTCAGTGAAATGAAAACTCAAGTTGCTTTTGGAGATAGATTATTCCATTTAAGTGATATATCCAGTATTGTAGGAGCATTAAAGTATGCAAAGTTTAATTATTTAGATATTTGTGTTTATGCTCCTAAAGAAGAAAGAGACAAATTTAAAAATTTTAAATTAGAAAATTACTTGAATCTTCCTGAAAAAACAGCACATAAATTCTCTACATCACATACAAGTCAGTTAAAATTGTTTGATTAGAAATAAACTACAATTATTTACAATTTTTGACTTTACTTATAAATTCCTTAATTTTCAGATGATAGAAAAAAAAGTTTGAAGCTTTTTAAACATGTAACTCTTAAATATCTAAAGGTACATCTTATGTTAGATTTATATATAGAAGCAAATGGTAAGAAGTTAAGATGTGGTTATACAACTGGATCATCATCTGCTGCAGCAGCTAAAGCTGCAACTAAAATGCTTTTCACTGCAAAAAAGATTAATAATATTAAAATAGATACTCCTAAAGGAATAGAACTTACTTTAGATGTTCATGATGTATTTTTTGGTGAAAATTATGTTGAATGCTCTATTATCAAAGATGGTGGGGATGATATTGATGTTACCAATGGAATTAAAATATTTGCTCGTGCTACTGAAAAAGAAAAAGGATACTCTTTAAAAGGTGGTTATGGGGTTGGAATGGTTTGTGGTGATGGTTTATATGTAAAAAAGGGAGAACCAGCTATAAATCCAGTTCCAAGAGAAATGATAAAAAATGAAACATTAAAAGTCTTACCAGAAAATCACGGTGTTGAAATAACAATTTTCATACCTGATGGAGAAAAAATAGCTAAAAAAACATTTAATCCAAGATTAAATATCAGGAATGGGATTTCAATTTTGGGTACAACTGGAATTGTCACTCCAATGTCTGAAGATTCATTTAAAGAAGCTATAAGTCTTGAAATTAATCAAAAAATTCTAAGTGGAAGTAAACAGTTAATATTATTGTTTGGGAATATGGGTCAGGATATAGCAAACAAACTAAATTTATCACCTAAAGATATGGTTATTGTTTCAAATTACATTGGTTTTGCAATTGATACAATTAGCTCTAAAGGAATAGACAATATAATAATTGTGGGACATATTGGAAAACTTTCCAAAATAGCAAGTGGAGGATTTAATACTCATAGTAAAGTTTGTGATCTTAGGCTTGAAACATTAGCTTTAGAATTAGCACTCATGGGCCATGATTTAGAGCTTGTAAAAAAAGTTTACAATGAAAAAACTACTGAAGGTGCGGTTGAGCTTTTAGGTGATGACTTTAATAAACTTTATAAAAATATTGGTGAAAAAATTATAAACAGAGTCAAAGAATACAGTCATGATAAACTTGATGTTGATGTTGTTATGTATTCCATGAATAAAGGCATACTTTATAATTCATTAGATGGAAGGTAATTCATAATTCATTAGAGAGAGTAACTTATAATATTATAGTTACTATGGAAAAGTTCTTAAATTTTGAACGGTGAATTTTTTTATTATAGTGGTGGAAAAATGTTTTTAATTAATCACTTATTTTTAAATATCTTATTGTTGAAAATTTATTTTCAACTTAGGAGAATTTACTCACCTGTTTAAAAAATTCAAATTAATATTGAATTAATTTTTTAAATAATAATTTTTATTTCTTTATTTTTAAAAATAACAACTATAATTTTTTTAATTAAAAATTTAACAATTATTTTTCATTTTTAATAAATTCATTATTGAACTTGTTCAATTAGAAACTGGAAATCTTAGATTTTCCTAAGTTATCTTTGATAACAAATCTTTGATTTTTTTCCTTAAAAACATTATTTCACATACTATAACTATTTTACTCCTTATATTATTTATTGTGAAGTAAACACCTTAAAAACATTATTTCGTATACTATAACTAATTTTTATTTTAATAGCTAATTTTTATTTTAATAGTTAATTTTTATTTTAATAGCTAATTTTTATTTTAATAACTAATTTTTATTTTAATAGCTAATTTTTATTTTAATAGCTAATTTTTATTTTAATAGCTAAATTTCATGTTAACATAGAAATTAATTTTTTTATAAGCTTTTTTTATATATGGCTTGCAATAAAATAGTTTCTGTAGCAATAAATAGTTTTATCTTTAATCAGGCTAATGGATAGTTACTAAAATATTGCTATATAATTTACTAAATGGAGAAAAGAAATGATAAGCATTTCCTCAATAAGAGAATACATGTTTTGTCCACGTAAATTCTATTTAAGGAATAATTTGGACAAAGAATCTGAAGAAAATGTTTTTTTAAATAAAAGATTAAAACAAATAAGAATTGATGTATTTGATTTAATCCAAAGAAATGTAAGGGGATTAAAAGTTGAAATGAGCCTTTTTGACATTAGAAGTCATTTAAAAAGAACTATCAAAGAGGTTTTAGATTCTTCCCTAAGTTTTTTAAAGGAGCAGTACAATATAGGGGATGAGATAGATAAAATCAGAGCTGAAATAATTAATGAATCATGCTTTATAATTGATATTTTAAGTTTAAAATCTTTAAAAGCAATGCAATCACTTGAAAGTGATGGTCAAAAAATAGCTGAAATATTTTTTCCAACTTCAATGTATAGTTATCTGATAAGGGATCAGAACTTAGAAATTATCGGCTCATGTGATAAAATTGAAATAATTGATGGTCGTTATTATCCCATAAATATTAAAACTTCTAATCCTCCTGTTGCAGGAGTTTGGGACAGTGATGCTATTGAATTAGTTGCAAATGCAATGCTAATAGAGCAAGAATTTGATAGTGAAGTATTTGTAGGTTTCATTGATTATGTTAAAATCTGTGAGAGGCGACCTGTGGTAATGGATTCTAAATTAAGGAAAGGTCTTTTTAAGGTTCTTCATGAAATTAATGAAATCATGGATGGAGATCTTATTCCAGAAACTAAATATGTCTTGAAAAAATGTGAAAGCTGTTATTATAATAAATTATGCAATATGAATGAAGAAGATTATCCTGAAAATGTTCTTTACTAATTTTTAACATATTGTCAAGTATGTATTTAAATTATATGTCAAATCTATAAATTCATAGATTTTAAAGGGAGGTGAAATAATGAGTCCATTAACTGAAGTTGTCACACATGGTTGTGATTCTTGTATGGGTTGTGTAAGTTGTGTTGTTTGCACTCCAGAAAGCGATGTTTTATTTGCATTATTATTAACTGGCACTATCGGATATTAATAGAAAATAGTAAAAAATACTATTTTTGCTTATTAACAAAGTGGTACCTTTGAATGATAATAGTGAAATTATTTTAAAGTTTTATTTTGGAGTTTATATTCGTTTTTTAATGTTTATAACTCCATTATTTATTATTATAGTCATTATGGAAAAGCTTTTAAATTTTGAATGATAAATTTTTTGTTAAATTATTTAATTTTAAATATAACTTTATAAAAATCTTTAATTTTAAATTTTAAATAATATAAATAAATTTTGATCAATATAAATAATTTTAAATTAATATTTTTTAATTAATATTTATTTTTAAAAAAGTTATTTATTAAGAACTTTATCAAAACCAATAGGACTTAAAAGTTTTTTTGTAATATAGAAAAATTAAGGAAAGTATAGAAAAATTAAGGAAAGGATGTAATGAAAAGAAAAGATTTTATGAAAGAAAAAGACTTGATGAATAAGAATTATCCGTATGTTAAAGAAGATTTTTATTTTCGTCCAGGACCTATGCCATATATTTACTCAAAAAAGGATAATCAATATTATCAATTAAATAAGGATGGTTCTGATATTGTAATAAGATGTAATGGGAAAGAAAATATAGATAAAATATCTAATGACCTTGCATCTATTTATAATGAAGATTTAACTGAAATTAATAGAACAATAATAGATTATATAAGTTCTCAGGAGTTTATTGGAATATCCAATAAAAGAAAACCTGTGGATGATAAATATTGGATAAATCCGGATATACAAACACCAGTTCATTTAGGTATAGAATTAACGGATCACTGTAATTATATTTGTAGACATTGTTATAGGAATAGTGATGCTAAAAATGATAATTATATAGAGACTGATGAATTATTAGATGTATTATCTGAATTTAGAAAAAATGGTGTTGCGATAGTTGAATTAACTGGTGGTGAACCATTATCTCACCCTGATTTTGAAAAAATATTAAAATTTTCTTTAGAATTATTCGATGTTGTTGCTGTTATTACTAATGGTTCTTTGATTAGCGAAGAACTTTTAGATGGAGTTTTAAAATATAAAAATAAATTAGTTTTTCAAATTGGTTTACATAGCAATGATAAAGAGTATATGGATTGGTTTTGTGGATATGAAGGTGCATTTGAGAGAAGTAAAAAGATTATTAAACAAATAACAAATAGAGGATTTCATTTAAGGGTTGTTATGATGGTGACTCCTTTCAATGTTAATAATATTTTTGCAACCGTTGAGTTAGCAAGTTCATTAGGTGTCCCATTTAAACCAGTAGAATACAATTATAATTTAGGCATGTATACTATAGGCATCAGTCCTGTTACTCCAATGGGTAGAGGTGAAAAATTCCCAGAATTAATTTTCAAGCAAGAAGATATTGATGAATTCTTAAAAGAAATGGAAAAAGTTAGAAATGAGTTTGGTGATTTTATTTTTAAGATGCCAGAACATCATCCTATTCTTGATTTATCTGAAAGAGGTAACTGTGGTGTTGGTTCAAGATCATTAACAATTACTCCTAAAGGAGATATAAAGTTATGTGGTATGGGTGATGAAGAAATACTTAGTTGGGGCAATGTTTACAAAGAAAAGTTATCAGATATTTTCGCTAAAAATTTAGGAGCTACTTTGGCTAATATTCCAGCTCCAGATAAGAAAAATTGTGGTGATTGTGAGCATTTATTGTTTTGCATGCCATGTTTAGCTAAGGCATTTTTAAAATATAGTGAATTAGGAGAAAAATGTTTTTGGGGGAATAATTTGAATTTGAATGATCTTTTAGAAATTAATTCTAATTAATTTATTATATGGTCATAATGTAAATGTTCTCAAATTTTAAATTTTTTTATTAAATTAATTTTTTTAGTAAAATAAATTTTTTTATTAAATTATTTAATTTCAAATATTAGTTTATAAAACTCTATAATTTTAAATTTTAATCAGTATATTTATTAAATTAATTTTTTTTATTAAATTAATTTTTTTAGTAAAATAAATTTTTTTATTAAATTATTTAATTTCAAATATTAGTTTATAAAACTCTATAATTTTAAATTTTAATCAATATATTTATTAAATTAAATTTTTTTATTAAATTATTTAATTTCAAATATTAGTTTATAAAACTCTATAATTTTAAATTTTAATCAATATATTTGTTAAATTAAATTTTTTTATTAAATTATTTAATTTCAAATTTTAATCAATATAAATAATTTTTAATTAATATAAATAATTTTTAATTAATATAAATAATTTTTAATTAATATAAATAATTTTTAATTAATATA
>JAITPS010000219.1 GCA_031289325.1 Candidatus Methanovirga meridionalis | reverse complement strand
TAATATTTTTTTTAATATTTTTTTTAATATTTTTTTTAATATTTTTTTTAATATTTTTTTTAATATTTTTTTTAATTTTTTTTAATATTAAGATAAATATGAGTTATATTATTAAAATAATTAAATATTATTACTTTTTAAAATAAAATATTTGTTTAAATTAATTTATTAATAAAATGAGTAAACTTAAGTAATTGTTTAAAATATGATAAATTCTAAATTATTAATTAAAATCATGAAAATATTCATGATTAAATTTACAAAACATTATATTTTAATATTTAATGAGCATATCCAATCATTTTCATTAGTGAGCATATCCAATCATTTTCATTAGTGAACATATCCAATCATTTCGTTAATGAGCATATCCAATCATTTCATCAATTGATTTAAAACCTTTTTCTTTCATGAACTTAATTAAATTATAATTTATTTTAGAAAATATTTCTAAACCTTCACACATTATAGATGTTCCAATTTGTATAGCAGAAGAACCAGCATATAAAAATTCAACAACATCATCACAGGTTTTAATTCCTCCAACACCAACAATTGGAATATCTAACTTATCATATAAATCATACACATGTTTAATAGCTATTGGTTTAATAACTGGACCAGAAAGACCACCAAACTTATTTTTAAGTATGGGGACACCAGCATTAATATCAATTTTCATTCCAGGACCAAGTGAATTAATCAGTGTTATTCCATCACTTCCTGCTTTTTGTGCTGAAAAAGCTATTTCACTAATATCAGTTACATTAGGAGTTAATTTAGTAAGTACAGGGACTGAAACACTATTTTTAACTGCATTTACAACTTTAAATGTATTATCTGGGCATTGTCCAATAGCTGAACCATATCCTGCCATTGCATGAGGGCATGAAATATTTAATTCAATCATATCAATTAAGTTTTCAATTTTAGAAGATACATGAATAAATTCATCTACTGTAGAACCATAAATAGAGGCAATAGCTATTTTAGGAGGTTTATTAATTTCAGGTTCATCATTGTTATCATCTTTACTAACATCTCTGTTGATCAGTGCTAACTCATCTTTAAATAAATCAACACCTGAACTTGAAAGTCCTACTGCATTTATTATCCCACCTTCAACTTCTGCTATTGTAGGATTTTTATATCCTTTATTAGGCTCTTTAGAAAAAGATTTTGTAACAACTCCTGCAGCACCAGAATTCAAGACATTATTCATTGATGCAGCAGTAGTTCCTAAGATACCAGCAGCCAACAATAAAGGATTTTCCAATTTAATTCCACATAATTCAGTACTTAACATAAGCTCACAGATGATTTAATACATTATTTACTATACTATTAAATACAATGATAAATTTTGAATAATAAATTTTTTTAGATAATAAATTTTTTTATTAAATTATTTAATTTTAAATATCAATTTATAAAAACCTATAATTTTAAATTTTAAATAATATAAATTAATTAAGTAATGAATTTTTTTATTAAATTATTTAATTTTAAATATTATTTCATGAAAATCCATATTTTTAAATTTTGATTAATATAAATTAATTAAGTAATGAATTTTTTTATTAAATTATTTAATTTTAAATATTATTTCATGAAAATCCATAATTTTAAATTTTGATTAATATAACTTAATTTTAAATAATATAAATTAATTTTAAATAATATAAATAATTTTAAATCAATATTTTTTAATTAATATTTATTTTTAAAAAAATTATTTATTAAGATCTTTATCGAATCCATTATAATAAAATTTATCAAATAATTTTTAAAAATCATTATATAGTTCTTTATGGAAAAGTTCTTAAATTTTGAATGATAAATTTTTTTATTAAATTATTTAATTTTAAATATCATATTTATAAAAACCTATAATTTTAAATTTTAAATAATATTAATATATTTTGTTTAATATAAATAATTTTTAATCAATATTTTTTAATAATATTTATTTTTAAGAAAGTTATTTATTAAGAACTTTATCAAAACCAATATATTTTAATAAAAATTAAAAAAATTTAAATTATAAAAAATTTGGTTTCTCACTATAACTAAATTCTAAGTATAACTAAATTCTCACAATACAGATGTAACCAAGATTAAAAAGCTTATTTAACTAAATTCTAAGTATAGCTAAATTCTCCATGATAAAATTATATTAAGATTTTATATTAAAATTGATAATGTTTATAAAAATTTATTGATTGCTTTTTGTTTCTTCTTTTTTCTCATTATTTTAAATTTTCTAAATTTTTTAATGGATTATTAATTAATAATGATAGATATGAATCAATAGATTTAGATAAATTTTCAATTTCAAATTCAGAAAAATATGCAACATCATATGAAAAAGATAGTTTAAGTGTATCACTTTTAATACCTTGAATAAATAGAGTATTCTTACTTACATTAACATTATTTGGATTAGGGGATTCAATGTTTATTAAATTTTGAGTGTTAGATTTATTATTAAATATTTGATATGATACTTCTTCATTGTAATCATATATTATTCTTAGAGATTTTTTCGTTAGATCTTTCATGATTTTTTCTAATTCATTACTTGGTAGAATACTAATGGTATTATTAATGTTTTTCCCTATCTTTCTTAAGTATTCTTCAGTTGAATCTTTTGGATTAACATTGAAGAAGAAAGGAAAATGTCTTCTAAAAAGACCAAAAACATCATAATATATGTTCTTATCTCTACCATTAAAAATATATTCTAAATATATTTCATTTTTCTTAAATAATTCTCTTAAAGACAAAACAATTGAAGATAGAACTACAGTGTTTTCGCTTACATTAAATTTTTTACAAAAAGATTCAATATTGTTGGGTGTGTTTAGATTAAAATGGAAGTAGTTAGTTTTGGAATTTGATTTTTTCTTAATTGTATTAGAATAAGATTCTAAAGATGAATTTTTAGTTTTATCTTTCAAATAAGATTTAACTTTAAGATTATTTTCTTTTTCAGAGTCTAATAGATCTAAAACATAATCCAAGTAACTAAATTCTCTCGTATACACATTTTCGTTGTTATACACTGTATAAACATCATTGAAAAAATTTCTAATCGAAACACCATCGGAGTTAATGTGATTAAAAGAAGAAAAAACGGTTGTTACATTTTCATGATAATATATTCTAAAATCAAATAAAGGAGCCTTAAAAATATTAAAAGAAGGAACATTTATTTTATAAACATCTATTAATTCATTGTTTATAGGAATATCAATGACTAAATCATCACATCTTTTTTGATAAATTTCACCATTAACATTGATGAAAACCATTTTCATGTCTGGATTAACTTCAATAGCTTTCATTATAGCATTTTTCAATTTAACCACATCAACATTTTCCATAGTTAAAGCACTGTGAGTATCAAATTTTTCGGATGAAAAGTTTTCGTCTTTCATTGCATGATAATAACTTAATTGTTGGGGGGATAATGGATAATATTCTCTTGGTTCATGTTCAACATGTTTTATCTTAGAAGATTCTTCGATTTTCTTGCTTATAATTTGAATATTAACATTATCATTGAGCAAC
>JAITPS010000213.1 GCA_031289325.1 Candidatus Methanovirga meridionalis | reverse complement strand
GACTGCTTTAGAATTCGAGTAGAAGACTTGTTTGATGGGGTAGGGATGTAAGCTTTGAGGTTTTTTCCGAATTGTTTAGTCCGCTGCTTCCAATCGTTCGCTTGCATTTTTTCTGTTTTTGGTATTGTGTTTGTATTATTTTTTAATTGCTTTTTGTATTATTATGATTGTTGTTTTATTTGTTTTATAATTGCTTATGATTGGGCTTGATGATTATTTGAGGATTTTTTTGGTATTTTGGTTTTGGTGTATTCAGTTTAGGGTGAATTGTGTTGAATAATCCATTTTTGTTATTGTAATTATTTTCATTTGTTGGTTTGGCGACCATAGCATTAGTGTTCCACCTGGTCTCGTTTCGATCCCAGAAGTTAAGCCTGTGTGTGTTTTGGTTTTTGTACTATGGATTTTATCTATGGGAATTCCATTTTGTTGCCAACCATTTTTACTATCATTTTTCATACTTTTATGATAATTATGGGGATCTAAACTTTTGTGGAGTTTTTTAAAAATTTTGGATTTTATATATAAAAAAGTCTAAAACAATGATAAAACTCTAAGACTTTATATCCTCATTATTATTAAACATTAATTTTTACTAAATTTTTAGGTTATGGATTTTAATATCTTCAGATTTTAATATCTTATTTTTAAATTAAAATTTCTATGATCATCCGTTTTTACTACTTTTCTAATTATAATCTTTTTAGCAATAATTTTCTTTAGCAATAATTTTCTTCTAATTTCCTAATAGATTTTTTATTTATTAATTAACATGTTTATTTCTATATATGTTCTTATCTCTTGGTATCTCTTGGTTTTATTGTATAAGTTTACATTTTGATAAGGTTTACATTTGATAACTTGAAAATGTAAATGTTATAAAAAACAAATTATAATAAAAACAAATTATAGTGGGTTTGATAAAGTTCTTAATACATGATTTTTTTTAAAAATGAATATTATTAAAATATATTAATTTAAAATTAATTATATTAATTAAAAGTAATTATATTAATTAAAATTTAGTTATATTATTTAAAACTTAAAATTATAGATTTTATAAAATTATATTTAAAATTAAATAATTTAATAAAAAAATTTATCATTCAAAATTTAAGAACTTTTTCATAATGACTATATTATATAAAATTTAAAGTAACAGAATAATTAAATTTTATAAAGTTAATTTATATTATTGAAATGTAACAATTATTAAATGTAACAATTATTGAAATATAACAGTATTATAAATAATCAATTTGTAATTAATAAATAAAATTTAAATGTGGAATTTTATAAACAGTTGAATAAAGTTAAATGTTCTATTTAACTTTAATAGATTTAATAGAGTAACAATCAATGGTTGATAAAAAATGTTAAACAGTTTACAAAAAGAAATTATTAGTCTGAAAAATGAAAAAAACGGAATTATTCTTGGACATAACTATCAGCCAGAAAAAGTTCAAGAAATATCTGATTTTGTTGGAGATTCATTAGAACTTTGTATTAAGGCATCTGAAATTGAAGATAAGGATTTAATAATTTTTTGTGGTGTTGACTTTATGGCAGAAACTGCAGCTATTTTAAATCCTGATAAAAAAATTATAATCCCTGATTATGGGGCTGAATGCCCTATGGCACATATGTTAAGTGCTGATGATATTAAAGATGCGAAGAAAAAATATCCTGAAGCAAATGTAGCATTATATGTTAATACTTTAGCAGAAACAAAAGCAAAAGCAGATATTATTGTCACATCTTCTAATGCTGTTAAGATTGTCGAAAGTTTAGATAGTGATCAAGTTATTTTTGGCCCAGATAACAACTTAGCGAGTTATGTGGATAAACAAACAGATAAAGAAATAATATCTATCCCTGAGGTAGGATATTGTTATGTTCATAAAATGTTTAATGTTGGGGATGTTGCATTTAAAAAAGAAAAATACCCTGATGCTGAGGTTTTAATCCATCCTGAAGCAAATGTGGAGGTTCAAGATATTGCTGATTTTGTTTTAAGTACTGGAGGAATGATTTCTCATGTTAAAAACTCTAAGAATAAGGAGTTTATCATTGGAACAGAAATAGATCTTGCTACAAGAATAAACAGGGAATTTCCAGATAAAATAGCTATTCCTCTCCTTGATGATGGAATTTGTAAAACTATGAAGCTTAATAGTTTAGATAAAATTAAAAAATCTATTATCACCGAAGAATTTCAAGTCAAACTTAGTGATGAAATAGCTAAAAAATCATTGAAAGCAATTGAAAGAATGATTGATGTCTCTAAAAATAAATAAATTGTTAAAGTGGTAAATAACATTTTTTTCAAAAAGTTAGTGATATGCTTAATATTTTTCAATTTTGATGATTATGATTATTTATTAATTGAGAGAATAGGGAACATATAACAAAATAGGGAACATATAACAATATAAGACATATAATAATATAAACAATAATTAAATATATAAATAAATTATATATTAAAAATGTAAAAGTTAAGTAATGTAAAAATTATATATTAACAATATAAATAATTAAATAAATAGAACTAAATAAAATGTTTGTAATTAATCATTTATTTTTAAATATCTTGTTTTTAAAAGTTCATCTTGTTTTTTAAAATTTCAAGTTAATATTAAATTAATTTTTTTATTAAATTAATAATATTAAATTAATTTTTTTATTAAATTAATAATATTAAATTAATTTTTTTATTAAATTAATTTTTTTATTAAATTAATTTTTTTATTAAATTAATTTTTTTATAAATTAATATTATTAAAATGAGATTATATTGGTTTTGATAAAGTTTTTAATAAATAATTTTTTTTAAAATTAAATATTATTAAAAAATATTAATTTAAAATTAATTATATTAATTAAAATATATTTATATTTAATTATATTAATTAAGAATATATTTATATTATTTAAATTTATATTATTTAAAATTTATAATTATAGATTTTTATAAATTAATATTTAATATAAATTGATATTTAAAATTAAATTTGATATTTAAAATTAAATAAAAAAAATTAAATAAAAAAAATTTTGATATTTAAAATTAAATAAAAAAAATTAAATAAAAAAAATTAAATAAAAAAAATTAAATAAAAAAATTATCACTAAAATTTAAGAACTTTTCCATAATTACTATAATTATATTTTGTTTAATTAAAAGTTTAATAAGCATGGGTTGTTTTTGAAAACTTCATTATTAAACTTGTTCAATTTAGAGAATCTGAATGATTTTATTTATTGGAATTTTTTATTTCAATTGGAAAAGCAAAGCTTTTCTGTACTTACAAACATTATTTAATAATATATTAAAAATAGTTTAGAAGATGATTAATCCAAAGGAGTCTAAGTTATGAATATTCTTAAGGAAATGTTTAATCCTAAATCTGTAGCTGTAATAGGTGCATCAAATTCCGAAAAAAAAGTAGGATATATAATTGTGGATAATATTTTAAAAGAAGGTTATGAAGGAAAAATATACCCTATAAACCCAAAATCTGATGAAATTCAAGGTATTAAATCCTATAAAAATGTTGCAGATCTAAAAGAAGTGCCTGAACTTGTGATTATTTCTATACCATCACCATTTGTAAATCAAGCTATTAAAGAATGTGGTGAAATTGGTGTTAAAAATATGGTAGTGATTACTGCAGGATTTAAAGAAGTTGGAGGAGATGGTGTAAAACTTGAAGGAGAAATGGTAAATCTTTTAAAAAAATATGATATCAACTTAATTGGACCTAATAGTTTAGGAACAATTGATACCCACACACCTTTAAATTCATCGTTTTCACAGATGATGCCTCCTAAAGGAAATATTGCATTTATTTCTCAAAGTGGTGCAATGATGGTAGCTATTATAGATTGGAGTGTAACTGCAGGTATAGGATTTTCTAAAGTAATAAGTCTTGGAAATAAGGCTGGGGTTAGTGAAATTGAACTTTTAAAGTTTTTAGCTGATGATGATGATACCGCAGTTGTAATAGCTTATTTGGAATCCATATCTGAGGATGAAGACTTCCTAAGAACTCTTAGAAAAGTTTCAAATAAAAAACCTGTGGTTATCTTAAAATCTGGTTCAAGTGCAGCTGGAGCAGTAGCAGCATCATCACATACGGGTGCTTTAGCAGGAAGTGATGTAGCATTTAATACTGCATTTAAACAATCAGGAATTTTTAGAGTAACAACCATGGATGAATTATTTGATGTTGCTTTAGCATTTTCTATGTGTCCAATTCCAACTGGGCGTAACCTTGCAATCATTACTAATGCTGGTGGTGGAGGAGTCGTATCAGTTGATGCAATGGAAAGATATGGTTTAAATCTTGTTAATTTTGATGATAGTGTAACAGCTGAACTTAAAGAAGTTGTTCCAGATGAGGGTAGTGTGAAAAATCCAATTGATGTTTTAGGAGATGCACCTGTAAGTCGATATCAAGAAACATTAAACATAGTTTTAAACAATGACAATGTTGATAGTCTTGTTGTAATGATTTGCCCAACAGCAACTGCCGACCCTGATGGAATAGCTACTGCATTAATTGAAGGAGCAAAAAACTTTGATAAACCAGTTATTGTTGTGAACATGGGCGGACCATCATTTATAAATGCTGATAAGTTGTTAAGAAAAAATAGTATTCCAACTTATGTTTTTCCAGAAACAGCTGTTAAGGTAGTGGATTATTTGGAGAGATTTAATAGTGTACAAAATAGAAAATATGATGATCCAATAGCTAAAATTACTGATGTTGATAAAAAAGCTGTGGAGGACATTTTCAAGAAGGTTAAATCAGATAAAAGAGATACTTTACTTGGTAGTGAAGCTTATGCTGTAGCAAAAGCATATAAAATTTCTGCAGCACCTATAATCCTTTCAACCACTCCAAATGAAGCAGGCACAATAGCTGAAGAAATGGGGTTCCCAGTTGTTTTAAAAATTGCTTCGGATAAAATACTTCATAAATCAGATATTGGTGGAGTAAAAGTAGGTATTAAAACTAAGCAAGAAGCTGAAAAAGTATTTGTGGAAATTATGGATAATGCTAAAAAAGCACATCCAGACATTATTCCTGATGGTATAGAAGTACAGAAAATGATGCCTAATGGACATGAAGTGCTTGTGGGTATGATTAGAGATAAACAATTTGGACCTATGGTTGCATTTGGTATGGGTGGAATATATGTGAATCTTATTGAAGATGTTGCATTTAATTTAGCAAAAGGAATAAGTTCTGATGAAATTGATGCCCAATTTGAAAATACTAAAGCCGCAACATTACTTAAAGGATTTAGGGGTGAAGCTCCAAGTGATATTGATGAGGTTAAAGAAATCATTAAACGAGTAGCTAAGTTAACTTTAGACTTCCCAGAAATATCTGAACTTGATATAAATCCTATTTTTGTATATGAAAAGGGTGTAAGTGCTTTAGATATAAAAATCAAATTATAATAATCTTCATTATATTTTTTAAAAAATTTAATTAAAAAAATTATAATTATTTTTTTTAAAATTATAATTAAAATATACTTTAAAATAATTTACACTCATTTATAATGCTTATTATAATGATTTTAGTAAAGTTCTTAATAAATAATTTTTTTAAAATAAATATTATTGAAAGATATTGATTTAAAATTATTTATATTAATTAAAATATATTAATATTATTTAAAATTATGGATTTTCATGAAATAATATTTAAAATTAAATATTTTAATAAAAAAATTATTAATTCAAAATTTAGGAACTTCTCATGACTATATTTCAAAATGTAGTAATCATGAGCATGAAATTTATTTTTATCATTTTAATGTTAAAATAGATATAACATTTTCTTAATTTTATTCTTTTAAATGTTTAGTTAAATGAGGTAATTCATCTATGACTAAAGATAATCCTAATTTAACTGCATTTGGAGATCCTGGCATGCAAAAAATTAAAGTATTTTTATATATTCCAGATGTAGCCCTTGTTAAAATAGCTGGAGACCCTAATTCTTCATAGGTTTTTAATCTAAAAATCTCTCCAAAACCAACCAATTCTTTTTCAAACAATAAAGTGACGGTTTCAATAGTTATATCTCGAGAACTAATCCCTGTTCCTCCACTTGTAAATATAACATCAATATCTTTATTTATCATATCATCGATCGTTGATTTTAATGTATCTTTATCATCGGAAATAATTTTATAATCCACCACATCATATTTGTTGTCACTTAATTTTTCAAGAATATATTGTCCTGATTTATCATCATCTTTATTTTGACTTTTTGAAATTGTATCACTAAGTATAATAATACCACAGTTTATAATTCTTGATGTTTCTTTTCTGTGCTTTTCTGTTGTTTCACTTTTCATTTTATCCACTATTTTATTTTCTTTTTTTAATTATTTTTTTAGGATTATCAATTAAGGATTTAATAACTTCTTTTTCAGTTAAATTTGCTCCTAAACCAATTAATTTACTCTCTTGAAAACTTTTTAAATCACTTGGATAATGCGAATCTGTGTTTATAATCAAATCTGCTCCAACTTCAATTCCAAGGTTTGCTACATGACCATTACTTAAACAATGTCCTTTTCTGCAACTTATCTCTAAAGCAATATTGTTTTCTTTAGCTATTTCAACTTCTTCTTTGGTTATTAAACCAGGATGAGCTAATATATCAACATCAGTACAATTAACAGCAGCATAATTTGTGCCTTCAATCACTGGTTCAGCAAGTGTTTCACCATGAACAACAATTATTTTAGCTCCAAGTTCTCTTGCTTTCTTAGCTAATTTGTCTATTATTTCAACAGGAGCATGAGTAATTTCTGCTCCAGGAAGCACATTTATATCCCAATTATCGTTAATGTCATCAATAGCTTTTATTAAATTAGGGATTATATTAATGTTTGATGAATCAACATGGTCTGTAATAGCTATTGCCGCATGGTTTAATACATAAGCTCTTCTTGCTAATTCAGATGGTAAAAGTTCACCATCACTAAATAAACTATGCATGTGTAAGTCAATTCTATTATTCAAATTATCAAAACCTCAACATTGAGTGATTTGTAATTAATTTCCATCTCTATTATATATAATATACTTTTAAAGTAGTGAATTTAATTATAAATACTCATGATTTTAATTAATGTGTTATATTTATTATATTTTAAATAATTAGTTAATTTCACTTATTAATTTAAATAATTATGTTGTTTTCATTTTCATGGTTTTTTAACATCTTTTTTATAGTTTTCTATCTTTTGCTTAAGAGTTATTTCATTTTCTTTAATGATGTTTTGTTGGTGTTATTATTTCTTACTTATAATTAAATATTTTAATGTATTCTCACTATTCCACTTTTATTATCAAAATCATCATCAAATGAAACTATTTCATATATGTCGTTTTCTTTCATAACAATATCAAAGTTTATCATTCCCTTTTTGCACCATTTTTTTTAATTCCACTGCATTTGTTGGTTTTTCAGAGTGTGCTATCCCTATAATACTTTTTATGGATTTTTTTCCCCTAAATGTTATTTCAGCTTTTCCATCTTTTGTTGTATTCCATTCTAAAATATCGTTATTATTTATATTGAGTTTTTTCCTTATTTCAGATGGAATAACTGTTTGATACCCATCATACATTTTAGTTGTTGAAATCATCTTTTATATTCTCCTTAAACCTAAAATTATATATTTTATCAATTGTCAACTTAAGAATTTTTGATTAAAATTTCTATCTAAAATTTTGTTTATGTAAAATCCATTTTTAATTTCAATCCAAATTTAAAAAAAATAATTTTCTTAAGTTGACAGCAATGTATATTTTATTAGGCATATAAATTTTCCTATAATATATCTATTTAGCATAAATTTATTTTTACATCTTTTATACTTTTCAAGCAGATCAATTTTATTTAATTTAAAAATTTTTTATTAATTAAAATAGAGAGTTATATAGAATCTTATATTTTTCATAATATTTATACTTTTGAACCATTCAACTAAAATATAATTCAATAATTCTTTAGTAATGTAAAAATGTTTGTAACTATAGTCATTATGAAAAAGTTCTTAAATTTTGAATGATAAATTTTTTCATTAATTTATTTAATTTTTAATATTAATTTATTTAATTTTTAATATTAATTTGTAAAAATCTATAATTTTAAATTTTAAATAATATAAACTTATTTTAAATAATATAAACTTATTTTAAGTAAATATTTTTTAATAATATTTATTTTTAAAAAAATTATTTATTAAGAACTTTATCAAAGATATTATAATTATTTATTTTAAATATCCTATTGTTGAAAATTTATTTTTAACTTATGAGAATTTATTTGAATGTTTAAAAATTTAATATTTATTTTTAAAATAATTAAGTTTTATTTAAAATAATTAAGTTTTATTTAAAAATAAATTGTATTTTAATCTTAATTTCATTTTTAAAGAATTGATATTGACTAATTAAATGGAATATTAATTTAATTAAAAATTAAATTTTTTTAAGTAGAACTACTTTTTTTTAATCCCTACAAAATGATCATGATCTAATCATTGATCATGATCTAATCATTCGCAATTTTTGCATACATTGTCATCTTTTGTTAGTAATTTTTCACTAAAGAATTTTATTAGTATTGCACCTAAAGGAGCTGTGTATATGATTGAAATAGCTGAAACAGCTAAAATTAAATCTCCATGCAATACTCCTACAGCTAATGGCACTCCGCCAATTGTTGCTTGAACATTTGCTTTTGGTATGTATGAAATCATACAAAATAATTTTTCTTTGTTATTTAAATCTGTTTTAAGTAAAGCTAAATAAACTCCAACGAATCTGAACAGTAATCCTAAGCTAATAACTAAAATACTTACTAATATTATGGGAAGAATGATAGTGCCTATATTCATTGGAGTTAATATTAATGATAAGTTTAACTGAGCCCCTAATAAAACAAATACAATAATTTCAGCTAATATCCACAATGTTGAATAGTTATTTGAAAGAGAAATAGCTATTTTAGGGCTTTTATCTAATAATAAGAATCCTATAACCATAACTCCTACAAGACCAGCTATTGGAATCTTTCCTTGTGTTATTTCACCAATTGCATTTAGTATAATACCAGTAGCTAAAGTAATGAATAATTTTTCAGCATTACTAAAGTCCCATTTTCGAAACACAAAAATTAGAATTAAACCAGTTACAAATCCTAATAATACACCCAATATTAATGAAACAGGAATCCCTATTAAGTCCCATGTAATATCTGTATGCCCACCAGTGTATATTCCTAAAAAAGCAGAAAAAATTGTGATGGCTACAACATCATCAGCTGCAGATCCAGATAAAAGTATGGTGGGAATACATTTTCCCACACCCAACTTTTTATCGATTAAATCAAGCATTCTGGGTACTAAAATAGCTGGTGAAACAGCCCCTAAAATAAATCCTAACATACCAGCTTCTATAAATGAAATTCCAAGCAGGTAATGTCCTATAAAAATAATTGAACAGCCTTCAATTATTGAGGGTAGGAAACTCATTTCAACAGCTGGTTTACCAACTTTATATATGTCTTCTTTGCGAACATTCAAACCAGCTCTAATTAGAAGAATAACAATAGCTATTGTACATATCTCTTGAGTTAATTCCCTAAAGCTTGGATCCAATACATCAGACACATAAGGTCCTAAAAGTATACCTATTGCTAAAAATCCTAAAAATGCAGGAATTTTTAATTTATCCAAAATTTTTGTTGTCAAGATACCTAAAATTAGTATTATCCCAAAACTAAGAATCATAGTTTCCAATTATTCATTCCTCTCAAAATTCTTGATTCAATTATCATTATTAACTTACTTTAAAATAATTATTAAATATAGTATTTTACCTACTTTTTGTAACCTTTGATAAAATTATTTAAACTCCATTTAAAAGTTCAATTTTGATTTTAAGAAGTTTTAAAAGGTTTTACATACACTATTAATATAAGTAACATGTTATAAAAGTTAAAGGAAGCACTATATGTTCTAATATTTTATTAAAGAGTTCCTATAAACTTTCATAATTTTAAAAACTTTTTATTTATTTTAAAAAATTTTCTATTTTTTAAAGTTAGAAAATTTACATTTTTTTTATTAAGATATGAAGTTTTTAAAAATGAAACATAATTATTAAATTTTTAATTATAGTTATTATGGTAAAGTTCTTAAATTTTAAGGTGATAAATTTTTTTATTAAATTAATTAATTTATAAAAATTTATAATTTTAAATTTTATAATAATATAAATTTATTTTAATTAATCAATATCACTTAATAGTATTATATTACTTAATAATATTATATTTTTAAAAAAATTATTTATTGAGAACTTTATCAAATCCACTATCCCAATATAAAAAAATTATAGTTATTATTTTTAAACAGGTGAATAAATTCTCCTAAGTTGAAAATAAATTTTCAACAATGAGGAAATAAAAATTATTATTTAAAAAATTAATTTAATCTTAATTTGAAATTTTTAAACAGGGGGGAATAAATTCTCCTAAGTTGAAAATCTTAAATTGAAAATAAATTTTCAACAATAAGATATTTAAAAATATTTGATTAATTAGAAACATTTTTTCCACCACCATACATCTTTTCCACCACCATATTATAATAAGCCATGTTTTGATGATAAATAATTTTTTTATTTATTAATCTTTATTTAATATCAATTATAATATCTTTCCTAAACCCAGAAGAAGTGGGAGAAATCGTAGATATTGACTCCAAGAAACATTTAAAAGATGATCCAAATAAAGATGTTAGATACTTAAAAAAATTATTTTAAAATCCAAGATTATTTAAAAAATCAACTGTAGAAAATGGAAAACAAGTCCAAACAAGAATTAAATTTTATTAATACAATTTACTAATTATTTTCTCATCCCCATCATCTAATTTCTTTATGAATTCATCAATATTTTTAAATAGTTCTTTAATAGTATTATCCGAGTAAATTTTCGTATCAAAATATAAAAATAATGAAATTTCATCCTCAAATAAAACAGATAAAAAATATAGTTGAGGAGCAGAGGAATTAGAAAATGTATTTGAGAATATTTCTTCCAATGAACTTTCTAAACCTTCTTTAATGAATCTATTACTTTGATATGAGTTAGTAGGATTATATATAATTAAAGGATTTATTTTTTTAGGATAAAAGTATGGGGAGTAGTTTTCTATGGAATGATTTATTTGTTTTTTAACCTCACTAAAGTAGTCTATAGATGATTTATGATCTGTATTTAAAAAAATAGGTGTAACATAAGGAAAATGACCTATTGTATCATAGTATTTAGGATTATTTCTACCATTAACAATGGTATTGATTAATAAGGTATCTGTATCAAACATTTTACCTAAAGAAAACACGATTGCTGATAGTATCATATCATTAAGGGATACATTATATTTTTTAGATAATTTCTTAAAATTCCCTTTAAAATGCAACATAATACGATTAAAGTTTCCCATAAGATTTGAGGATCCATTACTATAATTAATTTTTTTAGAGTCGTTAAGATATTTAGGAGAGAATTTTCTTAATTGTTTTTGAAAATATTTGTCTTCATCCTTTTTATTATCTATATCCATAGAATAATCATAATAATTAAATTTTTTATTGTTAACCATCTTATTATCATATATTTTTAATAGATCCATCAGAAATATCTCTACACCATAGTTATCAATAAGAATATGATGAATATCCATCAACAAACTAATTTCATTGTTATAATGATATAATTCAAATCTAAATAAAGGTCCTTCAAACAAATCAAAATCTTTAATAAAATCTTTTTTTATCTCATCACTCAGTTCTTTTTCATAAATAGGGGCACTGAAAACTAAACGAGGATTTGCTTCCTGATAAATCATAGATCCAATTTTTTTAAATGTGGTTTTAATGTAATAATTAAGATCAATGGTATCAATTAAAGCATTTTTTAATTTATAAACATCAAAATCATCATTAAACTTAATATGAAAAGAAACATGATAGTAAGCTTTTGACTTATAAAAATAGTATTGTTGAGGAGTAAGTAAATAATGTTTTTTTAGTGGAGGTTTAATGTAATCTGCAGTTGAAGATTTAATTTGTTTACTTATATTTTGAATATTGGTATCCTCTAAAAATAAAGATCTTGAGTTAATTTCTACATTATAATTTTCAAATATGTGACTTAATAACTTATTTAATGAAAGAGAATTAAAACCTATGCTTAAAAAGCTACTGTTTACACCAAAATTATCATGACCTAACAACTCACTTGAAATCTTAAACAAATCTTTTTCTATTTCTGTTTTTGGGGCTAATATGCTTTGATTAGAAATTAAATCAGATATTTGTGGTTTAAGTAAATTTTTCGTGTCAATTTTACCAGTTTGAGTAAAAACAAAATCATCTAAATGTATATACACTTGTGGAATCATAAAAAGTGGTAATTTATCTTTAAGTTCATTGTAAATCACATTTTTAAGTTCATCTATTTTTGTTTTGGATAACTTAATCATTGTTGTGAAATATAGGCAAAGAGTTGGTTCATTATTCATTTCTTTAACAACAGCTATTGACTTTTTTAAACCAATATTAGGTGATATATTGATTTCTATCTCACCAGGTTCGATTCTATGACCTCGAATATTTAATTGATCATCAAGGCGAGAAAATATAGTGTATTCTCCATTTTCATCATACTTTGCTAAATCCCCAGACTTAAAATATGTGATATCATTAATTTTAACAAATTTCTCTTTAGTGAGTTTTTCATCTCTCCAATATCCTTTGGATACATTCAAACCACCAATCCATAGTTCACCGATAACACCATAAGGCAAAATATTTTCATCAATATCCACCACTCTTTCAACAACATTTAGTACTGGTTTTCCTGCATTAATATTTTCATTAAGTCTAAATATTTTAAGATTAGCCGGAGATATTTCTGTTACTCCATAACCACTGGATAATAGAATATCACTATTGATTTCATGGATTTTCTTAATAAAATTTAAACCAATTTTCTCTCCACCCACAACTATTATTTTTAATTGACTTATCATCTCTTTTAAAGTATCAATTTCCAAATACATTTCAATTGCAGAAGGTATTGAAGCAAATAAATTAAAACCAGTTTTTTTGAATAATGCATATAATTTTAAAGGATTTTGAGAAGCCTCATCATCAGCTAAAACAACTGTTACACCACATAACAAATTAATTAACAAATCTTGAATAAAGCCACTGAATAAAACAGGAAAATTAATCAAAGTTTTAAAATTATCATCGTTATAAAATCTGTGAAGTGAAATAAGCTGTTCACCATCATCATCAGACACACCTTTATTTATGATTGATTCATGAGTTAACATCACACCTTTTGGAATGCCAGTCGTACCAGAAGTATAAACAATAGAGAAAACATTATCTTTCTTTAGATTAACAGAAGGATTACTTTCATCATACTCACCATTAAGAAAAGAATCTATATTTAATAAATTATCATTATCCTTTTCAAATCCATTGATGGTTATCATATATTTTGGATCAGTATCCATCCTTATAAAATCTATTCTATCCTTTGGTAAAAGAGGACTTGTGAGGATTAATGTCCCACCAGCTTTAATAACACCTAAAATAGAAATAATGAGTTTACTGTCACGATTTAAATTAACAATAACACGATCTTCAATTTTCAATCCTTTTTTAATTAAGCTATTGGCAACACGGTTAACTTCACGATTTAGCTCACCATAACTTAAATCGGTATCGTTTGCAATTAAAGCAGTTTTATCTTTATTTTCTTCAACCATCTTTTCGAATAATTCACCAATGGATTCAAAGGGTAAAGTCTTAAAAACAGGTGTTTCTTCTTTGATGTTTGAACCAATTGAAATATCTTTAAGTAAAGTTTTTCCACCCATTGCAAACATATCTAAAATCATTACAAAACTATTATAAAATAATTCAACAAAATCATTACTATACAAAGAATCATTGTATCTTATTTTGATTTTAACTTCTTTTAAATTTTCAATTACAATAGAAAAATTAGATTCAGGAATTTCTATATCATTAAAATCATTTTTGTAAACATATAAAAAATCAGGAAATATTAAATTATTTTTTCTTTTTAAAGAAGATTTATATTTATCTATTTTTAAAGTTAAAGACCTTATTTCATTTATAAAATCTTCAACATTTTGATTTGTATTTACTCTAAATCCAAATGGAATTTTTGCAAAAACATTACCACAATCATTATCTTTAACATTATGGGATAATGTGCTGATTAAAATTTTATGAGAATAAGTAAACTTAGTTAAAGTGAAAATAAGAGCAGATAAAAAAAACACATCATCTTTATCATTAGAAGCTAAATCCAAAGAGAAAGTAGTTTGAATAATGTTCTTTCCTTTTTTTAAAACATCATTTGGTAGAATTGTTTCTTCATCAATAGAACTTAACATTTTTTGAAAAAAAATTTCACAATCATCATTTGAAATCATAATTATTAGTTAACAATGTATAAAGTATAAATAGTTTTAGATTCACTACCACAAAACTGAAAATTATTCCTTTTTTAAATCGTTTATATCTTATAAAAACTAATAAATATAATAATATGAGTATTTAAATACTTTTAAATTAATTTAATTGATAATTATTTATTTAATAGATATTTTTACATTATTAATACTAATTTAATCCTTACTTATTAAATTGTAGGCATTATGAAAAAGTTCTTAATTTTTGTTTGATTTTTTGTTTGATTTTTTGTTTGATTTTTTTATTAAATTTTTTTATTAAATTTTTTTATTAAATTTTTTTATTAAATTTTTTTATTAAATTTTTTTATTAAATTTTTTTATTAAATTTTTTTATTAAATTTTTTTATTAA
>JAITPS010000163.1 GCA_031289325.1 Candidatus Methanovirga meridionalis | reverse complement strand
TAAGAGTTTCTGGGGAGAAAATCCCACACAACTGGGATTAAAATATTTAACAATATTTCACTGATTTAATTAATGAAGAATAGAGACCCTATCCTGTCGCACCATTATTTTTAAATATCTTATTGTTGAAAATTTATTTTCAACTTAGGAGAATTTATTCACTTGTTTAAGAATTTCAAATAAATATTAAGTTAATTGTCTTTTCTCTCTTCAACAAATTTAGGAACAGCATATTTAAAAGGATCAAAATTATCTAAATTTTTAACTTCAACACATTTCATGGATACTTTACTATGTAGAGAACTTGGTAACCTTAATATTCTTTTTAAATCAATAGAAACTTTTCCATCTGCCATAGATAAATTAACTCTTGCAATACCATCTAAAAGATTTTTATATCGTCTTGGTCCGATTTCACCTTTAAATATTCCGAGTTGATAATTGCCATTTTCATCTTTTTCTATTTTATCCCTATTTTTTTTAATGTCTTTTAATAATTTAGTATTTATACCTTCTATTTTTTCTTTACCAGTTATATGAAAAATGTTTCGAACTAATCTATTATTAAAAAGATTTGTATAACCTAAAGGTATTTCATTCGTAGGAACATCAGCCCCAGTAATATATTTTAGAACTTCACCTCTAAACTCTGATTCTTCTCCCATAACAAATTTATCAAGAACCCTTATATGGTATCCACGCCCTGAATAAACAAGATGAATATTTTTAAGCCCTAAATCTCCTTTTAAAGTATCAATATATATTCTTGCAAGTTCTAATGCTTCATTTAAACAAATTTCACACACATTATCGCAACCACATGATCTTATAGGCATGTCTTTTGCATCAATATCAATTACAAATTCTGATTTTTGCCAATCCTGCCTATGTCTCGGTTCATTATAAAAAGCAACAGATATATATGCTGCAAAAGGTGTTTTTGTTCTTAAAAATTTTTTAAGATTCCTTTCATTTAAGAAAGTTTTATATCTATCATTTGGTCCTTGTCCATAATGATCAAATCCAAATTCTCTTTTATAAATATTTTCAGTTATAAAATCAGGAAGGTCATTCATTGACCATTCTTCACGATAGTATCGTCTTCTTTCTTTAAGAGTGGATGGTTTGAAAATAAAATCACCATATAAAATTATAGGGATGAAAAATGTTTGTAATTAACCATTTATTTTTAAATATCTTACTGTTGAAAATTTATTTTCAACTTAAGAGAATTTATTTTCAATTTTTAAAAATAAGAATTATTGATCCTTTTATTATTAATCATTTTATTATTAATCATTTTATTATTAATCAAATTATAATAATATATAAATTATTTAAAGAACAATTAACAATTATAAAAAAAATTTTTAAAAATATTAAAATTAGGATCATAAGTTCTGTTTAATTTATTTAAAATTACTTGAATTTTGTTAATTTATTTAAAAATTAACTATTGACTTTTAAATTATGCTTTTTTTATCAAAATGTTCTTCATAATTCTCTTTACTTTTATTAAATTCATCAATAATAGCTACTGCTGCTGAAGTTCCTATTCTATCTGCTCCTGAAGATAATAATCTAAAAGCCGTTTTATAATTATTTATGCCTCCAGATGCTTTAATTTTCATTTTAGGCACGACTCTTTTGATAATGTTTATATCGGTTGCTTTCGCCCCAGTAACATTATTGAATCCAGTTGAAGTTTTAATAAAATCTGCTCCAGATTCTTGAGCTATTAAGGAAACTTTCTCTATTTCTTGTTTAGTTAAAAGTCCTGTTTCTATAATAGCTTTAACTACAGTATCTTTAGAAACATCTACAACTCTTTGAATTTCTTCTTTAACAATATCATAATCTTCTACTTTAATAGCTAAAATGTTTACTACCATGTCTATTTCATCTGCTCCATTATATACTGAATTTTTTGCTTCAAGTTCTTTTGTTAAAACTTCATTGTAACCTAATGGAAATCCTATAACTGTTCCAACATTTACATCACTATTTTTTAATTGTTTTTTCACATAACTAAGATAGTATGGACTAACTACAACTGAATAAAATCCATATTTAATCGCATCAGATACTAATTTATCCATATCTTCTTTTTTAGCATCATTCTTTAAATTTGTAGTTTCCATAGCCTTTGCTAATTTTTCTGCTGATTTAAAATTTATCATTACTAACAATCCATTCATTTTATTAAACAAGATGTCTCAAA
This sequence comes from Candidatus Methanovirga meridionalis, assembly GCA_031289325.1. Classification (GTDB taxonomy): domain Archaea; phylum Methanobacteriota; class Methanobacteria; order Methanobacteriales; family Methanobacteriaceae; genus Methanovirga; species Methanovirga meridionalis. The sequence goes on along the minus strand of JAITPS010000163.1, from coordinate 2,942 downwards.
AATACCCAAAGTAATGAATAAAATCACTCAAACTTTGGAATCATGATAAACAAATATTGATTATCAAAAGCACATTTTTATTAATTTCATTATAATGGTTTTGATAAAGTTCTTAATAAATAATTTTAATAATTTTTTAAAAATAAATATTATTAAAAAATATTAGTTTAAATTCATTTATATTAATTAAAATTTAATATTTTAAATTAAAATCAAATACTTATTGCATTATGTGGAGTGGAGAATATTTTCTCCATACTTATTTTTTTATGTTCTGAGAGTGGCAAAAACTTCGGTATTTGTTTCTCTTATTAAGCTATTTCATCAATTACCTCTTTAAGTTCATCTTCAGTTTATAATCAGTATAGATACATGAAAACACAACCTGCAGAATCATCCATGTTACAGTTTTATTTCCTCATCTTATCAAAGACGGCTATCTTTAATGGTCATCATAAACATATACTGATTTTGATATAATATTAATTTAAAATTATATATTTTATACTATATGAATGTTTTGAATTAATCACATCTATTTTACCATATCTTCAATCAACCTCATTATTCTTTATTTTTCCACAATAAACATAAATATGAACTATTATTCTCAAAATATTTGTTTTTTAACATTTAAACATTCTTTTTAGATGGAACCATCTTTTTTTCTTTAGTTGAAGTATTTTTAACAACTTTTCTAATATCCCACTCAGTATCAATAAAATCATTTAATTTGGATTAAACACTTGTTGCATTACTTACTACTCTTTTTAAAACTATTATTATCATAGATGATATTACATATTAAATCATATATAAAGTTAACTGTTTAATTTTTATATATTAATATATTAAGTATTTAAAATATGATTTTTGTGTAACAATAACTTTTACTATCTTTATAAAAGAAAATAGTATCTTTTCTACAGATTCGTGAAAATGAATTATAAAACACCAAAACCTCCACACTTTTTTTACACACTCTAAAATTTGCTCAAATAATACTCATTTTTTGTTGTTAAGGTTTATTATAATCCATAGAGAGAGAAAGAGAGAGAGAGTTAATGATTCAATTTTTAAAGTTGTTTCAATTGTGCTTTATTTATTTTAAAACTTTTGATTCCATTTTCTTTTATCAATATAAAGTCAAGAAAATTGAAAACTATATATATTAATACAATATAATAATTATTTGTGGTTATTAATAAAATATTCATAAAACATGAAAATGATGATCTAATATTTAGTGACCCAAAATATTGGTGACCATAAAAAATATTTGAGAAATTTCTAAAAAGCTTATGTTATTAGAAACTCTCTTTTTAGTTAAAATAAGAATGAATGTACTTAATATTAAAAATTTAAAAGCCAGTACAAACAATATAAATAAATTCATAAGTGAATATATTCGAAATGTAAAAAAGGTTAAATTGTATTTAGCAAAAATAATGTCTCAACTTAGCTATTTAATAGTGAGTCAAAACTTAAATAAGATTTTTGAAGCAATGAAATAAAAATTAGCTATTGTTTCAATGTCTATGGTATTAATTTGACTGGTGAAAATATGGATAAAAAAATACAAGAATTATTAGATAAAGGATTTAGCACGATCAAATTATAGAACTGTTAAATATTAAAGAATCAAAGAATTCAAGTTTATTAGATAAAATTAAAAATAATAAACTTATTGCAATAGGATTGGTTATATGTTTTTGTATATTCCTTACAATTGGAGTAATGCTTACAATTGGACTTAATACAAATAATTCCAAGAATGACAGTGGTAGCAATATAATTAACAATGTTTTAAGTAATAAAATAACAGTTACATCAGATGCTCCATTAAATGATTCTATTGAAGTTCATTTTTTCACAAAAGATGACTATACCCCAATTGTAAATCTTGTGATTAATGGAACCACATATAATGGTACATATTATAATTTTGATGATTTTTTTACAACTGGTTTTCTTTCGAGATATGTTCAAGGTGGACAAACTCAAACAATTATTTTTCAAAACGGTAGTGGAAGTTTAAATATCCCTTCTGACATTGAATTTGTAGTTTTTGAGAGTTATGGTAATTTGGATGAATCTGTTGGATTTAGTAATAGTTCAAGTCCATACTATAACAAAAAGATCAGCATTTCTTTTGGTAAATATAAATCTACTTCTAAAGTCTATTCAGATCAATTTGATATAAGTGATGGTCTTGATTTATTAAAAAGAGATGGTAGTAACATCCAATCAAAACATATAATTCATAATTCTGATACCTTGTTATCCTAAATATTTTTTTTTATCCATTAATTTCATTATTAATAGAGAGATAAATGGATAAGAATAGAATAAATAATTCAGTTAACGGTAACCAGATGAGAAGTTTTTCAAAATATTGAAGTTTAATTAATGGAGGTTAAATATGAATAAAGGAAATTTAATGATTATTAGTCTTATTATTGGGGTGACAATACTTCTGGTGGTGGGGATATTTGGTAATGTTGCCAACAATACACAACAACAAACATATACATATAATGTATCTACATCATCATCAAATCAAAATTCTACATCATCATCAAATCAAAATGAAAACCTTGTTCAAAATAATGTTTTCATGGGTGTTAAATTCAACCCACCATCAAATGTAATTTTAAGTAGTACTTTTAACAGTAGTATGTATATTTTTATTGATAATAAGAAAGATGGTAGTATATCTGTTAGTGACCCTGAAACTGAAGATTATTTTAGACGACAATATGGTGGAAGTTATTACAGTTTTTTAAAAGATGACAATGATTTTATTATAGTGCAATCTTCAGGTAGCAGTGGTTACACTTATATGTTCGTTAAAAAAACAGGAATAACTTTTAATGCTGATAATGAATATCAATTGGGAGTGGATCTTCTTTTAGGTGCTAAAATAGCTTAAATAATATTAA
>JAITPS010000112.1 GCA_031289325.1 Candidatus Methanovirga meridionalis | reverse complement strand
TCCCATGTATCTGTTTTAACATGGCAATTTTTAGTGGACCATTTACCAGCAACAGTACCATCGTAATTAATAGCACCTTTACCAGCTTCAAGACCAGATTTAGTAGTATGATCACCACTGCTTTGAGCTCCACAAGTAATAGACATTGTAGCAGCATTATCTGGAACATTAACATATTTAATATCTGAACCAGAGGTTTGAGTGAAATGATTATCAGAACCAATTTGCTTACCATCAATATCATAAAACTTAAGTGTAGTATCAGCTATAAAAGCAAGAATCCAATTATTATCATTTTGGAATGAAAAACCATTAGATGAAGTCCAATGAGAAGCTTTAAATGCAGAACCCCAACTAGCAACATGTGTGATGATTTGCTTACCAGCACCAGCAAGTTTCTTAATACTTAAAGTTTTTTGACCAATATTAGCTGGAGCTATATCACCATCACCAGCATAAGAAGCAGCTAAATTATAATTACCAAAAGATTTGTAATTTGTATTGATAATACCATTTTCATTAGTATCTGCTAAATATGGGGTGGTAGTAGTTGTATAAATTGGTTGTTGACCAAAACCCAATCCAAAACCCCATCTTGTTGGTGCTTGATTACTATATCCTGTTATAGTTGAAGTAGTTTTAGCTAATCCTGGGAAATCAATTGTTTGATTAACTAAAGGTTGATTATTGTTTTCATCGAGTAATCTATAACTAACAACATGAGTAAACCCAACATCTTTAGCATATCCAACATTACCATTAGCATTACCAGCACCACTAATTATTTCAAATTTAGGTCTGATTTTAGTTTGAGTCTTATAATTCTTCAATGGATCAGATATTTGATATACATCATTATTTTCAGGTGCTACTTTAACAGAAACATCATAATCTGTATTACCTCTTAAATACGGGGTTGCAATATTATATGTACTTACACTTCCAGTGTCAATGTCTCTTTTAGCACTCGTTGCAGAGAAAGTATCTGATTTAAAAGTTTTAATATTGCCATTATCTAAATATTTAAACTCAAGATAAATCTTTAAATCATCAACAATAGGGTCTGGATCTCCAGCTTCTTGATAATTCGGAACAATATTAACAGGTACATTTTGAGTTTTTGCATTAGGATTTAATTTACCATCTGGTAACCCAATATCAAAATCAACATTCTTTTTAGTTACATTTGCTTTAACATAATATCTTGTGGATATAACATCTGAGCCAGAACCTGGTGAAACCCCCAGAAAATCAGTATTGAATGTTCCTTTATGAGCACCTTCAATAATATAACCTCTTGATATACTACTTAATGTTAAATCACTATCTTTAGTTAGTCTCTCACTATCAAATTTAAAGTATCCAATACCATTTTGATATTCAATATGATATTTATATATGTTAACAATAGAACTATCACTTGAATTTACTATTGCACTAACTAAACTAATATATGCTTTATCAATAAATTTATACATACCTACACTCAAACTAATATTAAATAGATTGTCGGGACCAGGAACAATAGATCCACCAGGAATATCTGTCGAGAATGGAGTAACAGATCCAAGTTCTGATTCTGGACTATTAGCTCCATAATTAACTTTATCTAATCCAACTCTATCAGCAAAAGTAACACTACTAACAGCTAAAACAGCTATTAGTATCATTGCTAAAATTTTTATTTTTATTTTCATGATTTATTTTCTCCTATAAATTTATTTAATAATAATAATAATAATTATGCTAATATTTACTAAATCAGACAATTAATTTAGCTATTTTATAGCATGTATGCATCATTTCAAATCATAAAATGAAAAATGATTTAAAAACTCTGCAATTACATTTTCAGAGTATAAGTATTCATATTAAAAATCTTGATATGAAACACTTACATCTCCAATTTATATTTATTGTAATTACTTATATATAAAGGTAGTGGTTTAACAACTTATAAAATGTAAAATAAAAACTAATTAATTATTCTTTATTTAAATAAATAAGAATTGAAAAGAATAAGTTAAAATAATGGGGGTTTAAGGTATTTTCATTGAAAGATCTACCACCCCCCCCCCCCCCTTATAGGTTATTTTAGGATTAAATAGCTATTTAAAAAAGAAATTAATTTAAAAATTAGTTATTATATTAATTTAAAGTAATATTAACTGTTATTTTAATGTTTTAAGTGTTTTTAAAAATTTAGATGAGGAGGAGTTTATAGTGTTTTGTGGAATTAAATTTTTCATATTAAATTTTGAGTTGGAATTTCATGAATAAATATTTATTAAATTATTATAATTTCAATATATTAATTTATAAAAACATATAATTTTAAAATTTAAATAATATGAACTTGTTTTAAATAATATGAACTTGTTTTAAATAATATGAAATTGTTTTAAATAATATGAACTTGTTTTAAATAAATATATTTTAATAATGTAGTACTAATCAGCAAACTTTTTTAACATATTAGTGTATGAAATAATGTTTTTAAGTACAGAAAAACTTCGTTTTTCTAATTGAAATAAAAAAATTTCAATACAGAAAATCTTTCAAATTTGTTATCAAAGATAACTTAGGAAAATCTAAGATTTTCAGTTTCTAATTAAAAATTTAATAGCGAAGTTTTTAAAAATGAAACATAATTATTAAATTTTTAATTAACAAAATTATAATCATTGTTTTTAAAAATAAAAAAAAAATAAAAAAAGGTTTAATTATCGAAACCATAATATAATTTAATATATCCACTATTCCATGTATCTGTTATTACATGACAATTTCTTGTACTTATAGCTTTACCAGCTGTACCATCATAATTAATAGCAACTTTACCAGCTTCAATACCTTTTTTAGTTGTGTGATCACCACCACTTTTAATTCCACAGGTAATATCCATTGTAGCGGCTTCAGCTGGAATATTAATATGTGTATTACCTTCTCCACTATGTTACAGTAATAATACCATCATTAGTACTATTTAAATAATAAGGTGTAGTTTCTACATGAGTTGGATTTGTAATCCATTGTTTAGTGTTTTGATCCCATACTTTTCTTTCAGGTATATGTATGATTTGATTTTTTCCTAATATATTAACTGGTTGACTGACTAAAGGTTTACCAGTATCCAGAGTAATCATAATCGAAACCATAAAATAATATAATATAATCTGAATCCCAAGTATCAGTTATAACATGACAGTTTCTAGTACTCAATGATCCACCAGCTGTACCATCATAATTAATAGCAGCTTTACCAGCTTCAATACCTTTTCTAGTTGTGTGATCACCACCATCTTTAATTCCACAGGTAATATCCATTGTAGAGGCTTCAGCTGGAATATTAATATGTGTATTACCTTCCCCACTAGTTATAGTGTATGTCTTACTACTAATTTTATTACCATCAATATCATAAAACTTAAGTGTGGTTTCACCTGTAAAAGCAAGAAGCCAATTAGGGTCTCTACTGAAATTAAAACCATTATTATCTGTAGTCCAATGACTAGGAGTACCCCAACCACCATAACCAGCAGAATGAATAATAACTTGCTTACCTTCACCAACAATTTTCTTAATAATTACATAATTACCTCCACTATCAGTAGGTAAAGAATCATTATCACCTTTATATTCAGTTTTTAAACTAAAATCACCATAATCACTATATGTTACAGTAATAATACCATCATTAGTACTATTTAAATAATAAGGTGTAACTTCTACATGAGCTGGTTCCATAATGTATTGTCTAGCTTTTGGATCCCATACTCTTCTTGCAGGTACATATCTTTCGTGATTTTTTCCTAATATATCAACTGGTTGACTGACTAAAGGTTTATCATTATCTGCATTAGTTAATTTATAAGTAACAACATGCTTAAAAGGCACATCCTTAACATAACCAATAGTATGATTTACATTACCTGTACCACTAATCAATTCTAATTTAGTTCTGATTTTAGTAGTAGTATTGTAAATATTTGGATTTAATATGTTATATTTATTATCACTATTTCCAGATGCTGGTTTAACAGAAACATTATAATCTGTATCACCTATTAATCTTGGAGTTTTAATATTATATGAACTTTTTTCTTTAGTTATTGAAGATGCAGAGAAACTAT
>JAITPS010000073.1 GCA_031289325.1 Candidatus Methanovirga meridionalis | reverse complement strand
GCTAATAAAAAACCAAGATGGAAATCATAGGTTTCACCAAAATATCCAACAATAAATGGAGCTATAAAAGCACCAACATTAATAGCTAAATAAAAAAGAGAAAAAGCTTGATCTCGCAGGTAGTCTTTTTTTTCATAAATTAATCCCACAATATTAGTAATATTAGGTTTCAACAGACCTGAACCAATCATAATAAGAACTAATCCGATTAATAGACCATAAACATCGTCCAGTAAGCTTAGTGTTATATGTCCAAATATTATAATAACACCAGCATATAAAACACTTTTATAGGGATTTAATAAACGATCCCCAATAAATCCACCAAATATTGTGGATAAATAAATAAAAGAACCATAAAGAGAAACCAATGAAATAGAAAGAGTTTCAGGGAGACCAAGACCACCATTAAAAATCGTGTAAGTCATATACAATAATAAAATGGCATTCATCCCATAATAACTAAAACGCTCCCATAACTCTGTGAAAAAAAGAGAAAAAAAAGCTTTGCCAAAGTCGTTAAAAATTTTAAATCCAAACATGATAAAAATCTCTTTTAAATATTAATTTATAAACATATATAATTTTAAATTTAAATAATATAAACTTTTTTTAACTAATATAACTAATTTTAAACAAATATATTTTAATAATAGTTATTTTTAAACAAATATTAATAATACTTATTTTTAAACAATTATATTTTAATAATACTTATTTTTAAACAATTATATTTTAATAATAGTTATTTTTAAACAATTATATTTTAATAATACTTATTTTTAAACAATTATATTTTAATAATACTTATTTTTAAACAATTATATTTTAATAATACTTATTTTTAAACAATTATATTTTAATAATAGTTATTTTTAAGCAATTATTTATTAAGAATTTATCAAAACTGCATATATAATAATGAAGTTTTTAAAAATGAAATATAATTATTAATTTTTAATTAAAAAAATTATAATTATTATTTTTAAAAATTGAGAATAAATTCTCCTAAGTTGAAAATAAATTTTCAACAATAAAAAAATAAAAATTATTATTTAAAAAATTAATTTAATATTAATTGAAATTTTTAAAAATAATATATTTAAAATAATATTATTAATTACAAACATTTTTTATGACACTATGATTAAAAGTTAATGAATTGAATAACAATTGAAAATTAATGAATAACAATTGAAAATTAATGAATTGAATAACAATTGAAAATTAATGAATTGAATAACAATTGAAAATTAAATTTTATATTCAAATAAGTTTAACTTGTTATAAAAATAAGTTTGGACTCACAATATAAAATTTCATTCTAATTTTTGAAAAAATAGATATGATAGAAAAGTATTTATTATATATAATAGAAACTATTTATTTATATATGATAGAAAAGTATTTATATGATTAAAAATTAATAATTAATATATGATTAATAATTAACTATATATATCTTAATTTAGATATTATATTGTTTAATGCATTTATATGAACTTAATATAATATTAATTATAATAATAGTCATTGGAAAAAATAGTCATTGGAAAATTAGTCATTGGAAAATTAATAATAAATAGAAAGAGTGTTTTAATGAAATGTGTTATTCCCGCTGCAGGTTTAGGTACAAGGTTTCTTCCAATCACTAAAGCACAACCAAAAGAAATGTTACCAGTATATGATAGACCAACCATACAATATGTTATCGAAGAAGCTGTTGCATCAGGTATAGATGATATTATCATTGTAAATGGTAAAGCTAAAAGATCAATTGAAGACCATTTTGACAGATCCTTTGAGTTAGAAGAAAGTTTAAAAGAAAATGGTAAATTTGATATTTTAAAAACAGTTAATGAAATATCTAACTTAGCAGATATTTTCTATATTAGGCAAAAAAAGCAAAGAGGGCTTGGAGATGCTATTCATTATGCGAAAAAACATATAGCCGATGAACCTTTTGCAGTTATGTTAGGTGATATCATTACAAGATCAGATAAACCCTGCACTAAACAGTTAATAGAGTTATCTGAAAAATACAATTCATCAGTTATTGCTGTAGAAAAAGTTCCTAATGAAAATGTTGAAAGATACGGTATAATAGGTGGAAGTGAAGTATCTGAAGGAGTATATAAAGTTGATACACTTGTTGAGAAACCTAAGCTTGCTGAATCACCTTCTAATTTAGCTATTGTTGGGCGATATGTTTTATATCCAGAAATATTTGATCATATTGAAAATATTGAAAGTAGTGTTGGTAATGAGATTCAACTAACCGATGCAATGGCTAAATTAGATATTTTATATGCTAATGTTTTTAATGGTAAGTCCTATGATATAGGGAATAAAATTGATTGGTTAAAAACATCCATAGAATTTGCATTAGAGGATGATGAATCTAATGGTGCATTATTAGATTATATGCAGAAAATAGTAGAATTGCAGAAAATAGCAAAATAAGATTTTTAGCAATGAAAAAAAATTTAAAAAATTAAAATTTAAAAAATTAAATTAAAAATTATTATATTATAACAATAAAAATTAGTAATTATGGTAAAGGATGGTTTTAAAATGGTAACGGTTAATAATAAGAATAAATCACATATTAAGGATTATACTTCATCTAAGATTCAAACATCTAAAGATAGACAACAAAAGGATAAGTTTTCTAAATATTCATCATCATCTAAACAACATTCAAACAAAAGAAACGATATTAATCATTCACAAAACGATCAATATAATGTTCGCTCACAAAGCAATCAAGACAATAATGTTCGCTCACAAAATAATCAACACAATAATGTTCGCTCACAAAGCAACCAACATAATGTTCGTTCACAAAATAATGTTCACTCACAAAGCAACCAATACAATGTTCGTTCACAAAGCAATCAACACAATAATCTTCGTTCACAAAGCAATCAACACAATAATGTTCGTTCACAAAATAATGAATCATATAGAAGTTCATCACCTAAAACACATACTCCTAACAGTTCTTTGATCAATGATTTAAAAAATGAGATTAACTCCTTAAAAACTCAAATAGCTGAACAACAGAAAGAAAGTAGAAATGAAATTTCAGATTTAAAAAAGAAAATTTTCAGGTTGCACAATGAAAAATCTACTTTATCAAGGGATGTTGAGATAAACGAAGTTAAAGAAATAGACCATAAACTTAAAGATGTTGAAAAACTCAAACAAGATTTATTAAAATCTCAGCATAAGAATACTGTTATTAAAGACATTCTGGATGAAACTCGAGAGGATATAAATTCTTTAAAAAAGGATAAGGAAGAATTAATAGCTATTATTGAAGATTTTGACAATTTAGGATTTATAGATGCTGTTAAACATAAAAAACCTGATAGCTATTATGAGTTTTTTAAAGAATAGATAACATTCAACCGTTTTTGAAGATTTATTTATATTCTTTTAGATATTAAGATTATAATTGGTGTTTTATTGAAGAAAATTGTTCGTTCACCTGGTTCTGCAACTATCGTTAATGCAATAGCTACAGGATATGGATCTGCATTTGGAATCAACTTAGATATAATAGCTAAAGGAAAATTAATTTCATCAAAGATTAAATGCTCAACAGATGTTAATACGAACACTAATTTAATGGAACTATCTGCAAAAGAAGTTATTAATTATTATGGGGTTAAAACAGGAGTAGACATTGACATTGAATCTAAACTTCCTCAAGGTTCGGGTCTTTCAAGCAGTAGTGCATTATCAAATAGTGTTGTTAGTTTAATAGCTAATTTAATTAGTGAAGAATTTGGTTTAAAATCATTAACAGATGAAGAAATCATTAATTTAGCTATTGATGCATCTCTAAAAGCTAATGTTACTATAACAGGAGCATACGATGATGCTACTGCTTCATACTTTGGAGGAATAACAGTCACCAATAATCTTAAAAGAGAAATTATTATTAGAGAGAAAATTGAAGAGTATAATATCTTAATATATATGCCAGATACGGTTTCTTTAACTGCAGATTCTAATGTAAAGAAAATGAAATTATTATCTCCATTAGTTAATGTTGCTTTTGATTTAGCATCTAAAAAAGAATACTTTAAAGCTTTGACTCTAAATGGACTCATTTATTCAGCATCCTTAGGTTTTGATGCTAAAATAGCTTTGGATGCTCTTGAAAATGGAGCTTTAGCTTCTGGACTTTCTGGAACTGGTTCAGCCTTTGTAGCAATATCTAATAATCAATACAAAGACGACATTTTTGATGTTTGGAGTTCTTATCCAGGTAAAGTTCTTGAAACTCAGGTGGACAACATTGGAACTAAATTAATTTCTAAATAAATTTAAATTGTTATTATTTAAATTATTATTAAATAAATTATTATTAAATAAATTATTATTAAATAAATTATTATTAAATAAATTATTATTAAATAAATTATTATTATTTGAATTGTTATTATTTGAATTGTTATTATTTGAATTGTTATTATTTGAATTGTTATTATTTGAATTGTTATTATTTGAATTGTTATTATTTGAATTGTTA
>JAITPS010000007.1 GCA_031289325.1 Candidatus Methanovirga meridionalis | reverse complement strand
AAAAGTTTAATTAAAAAAAGTTTAATTAAAAAAAGTTTAATTAAAAAAAGTTTAATTAAAAAAAGTTTAATTAAAAAAAGTTTAATTAAAAAAAGTTTAATTAAAAAAAGTTTAATTATAAAAAGTTTAATTAAAAAAAGTTTAATTAAAAAAAGTTTAATTAAAAAAAGAAAGTATTTATTATAAAATAAGGTGAAAATATGGAATTGCTCTGGTTTTATATGGCAATTATATTAACATTAAGTGACATACTTCATGGAGAACTTATATGGAATGTTTTCAATGATTTTTATGTGGTGTTTGCTGGATTTGTCAATGAAATAGTTCCTTCACCTGTACATGGATGGGTCATACATGAACTACTTGAAGCTATTTTCAATATTGTTGTATTATCAATTATCTTCTTATCATTAGAAATAGGAATATTGGGTGGATTAATACATTTATCTATTGATATAGGTCATACATTATTTTTGAAAGATAAAAATCCTATCGTACACAGAGCATTACATTTTGTTATAGAATCACTATTGTTCATTTTAATATACGGATTTTAATATATAGTTTACAATGTATTATATCATTAGTTATGTAAAAAATAGTAATAAAATATTTAAAACTCTATTATTAATAGTATGATGAACTATTTCTATTTAATAAAAAGCAATTTAATAAAATGAAAATTAAATATAGAATTCTATATTAATATTGGAGTAAAATATGAATGTGATGATTATTATTCCTGCGTTCAATGAAGAAAAACATGTTAAAGATGTTGTAACTACAGCATTAAAATATGGGGATGTTATAGTTGTTGATGATGGAAGTTCTGATAATACAATTGAAAATGCAAGATCAACTGGAGTAAAAGTTATAGTTACTAAGACTAATAAAGGTAAAGGGCATTAAAAATGGGTATTAAAGAAGCCTTAAAATCTTCTCCTGATGGCAATATTTATTTTCCTTGATGGTGATGGTCAACATGACCCTAATTTAATTCCAAAGTTTCTTGAAAAATTGGATAGTGCCGATATTGTAATAGGCTCAAGGTTCTTAAAACAAGAATTAAAAAACATGCCTCCTCAAAGAAGACTTTCAAACTTAATAACAACAAAACTAATCTCATTTATTTCAAAAAAACCTTTAACAGACAGTCAATCTGGTTTTAGAGGAGCATCTAAAAAAATAGCTGAAACATTTCTAAAAAGTCCATACGATGATTATAGATTTGAATCAGATGTTTTAATCAATTCTACAAATAAAATAAACTATGATGAAGTATCAATCCCAATAATCTATAATGATGAAGTAAGCTCTATAAAAAGTACACATACAATAAAATATATTCTTTTTATTTCAAAAGCTATGATTATATATGTATATAAGAAAATAACAAATTTTAAATGAGAGGATATAATAAACTTTAAGGTAATTTTTTAATTAATGGGCATTGTAAAAGAATATGGAAATTTTCACTTTTCGAGATTTCAAAAACGATTTTTCAACTTCTATTTAGTTAATGAAATATTAAACATGACTATTTACCTAACTTTTATTTAAATAATGTTTAAGTTAATTTTAATTATTTAATTTTAATTTAATAAGATTAATATTTGTACTTTTAAAATACAGCACCATTAAAATTAGTATAAATGTCTTACTTTTTGAAAATATTTCCAAGCTTTGAATCCATACCAACTATTAAAGGACCGAAATCCTTAACATTCAATTCCCAAATCGCTTCTGGAATACCTAAGTCAATCCAAAACACATTAGAAATATTTTGCACTAAATCAGAATATAATGCTGCACAACCACCAACGGCCGCTAAATAAACAGCACTATTTCTTTTAAGTGCTTCACTAACATTTTCATCCATTCCACCTTTTCCAATAATAACTTTTACTCCTAAATCAAGAACATCACTTTCATAAGGATTCATTCTCATACTTGTAGTTGGCCCAATAGCTACTAATTCAAAATCATTATTTTCTAAATCATCAATTGTTTTAATAATAGGTCCAGCATGGAAGATAATAGCATTATTTAAATCAACAGGCGAACCGTCTTCAACAATACGCTTATGAGCTTGATCTCTTGCAGTCAATATCTTACCAGATATTGTTACTAAATCTCCAATCCTTAATTTAGAAATTGCTTCAGCATTTAGAGGACTTGTTAATTTAATTATTTTTTCATTACTTTTATTCAATGATAAATCCCCCTTATTATTTAACTTATTCTTGAAAAGAGTATTTCATTATTAAATAAAGATTGATTTGTAGGTTTAAGTATTGTTTAACTTATCTGAAAAGAATTGTTTCATTACACTGAGAATCGGCTTGGAAATCAAAAAAAATTTCCAGCAATAAGCTATTTAAAAATAGGTGATTAGTAAAAACATTTTTTCACCAATACATTTTAAAAAAAAAGATTAAAAAAAAGAATGCTTAAAAATTAAAAAAATGTAAGTTTGCTATTAAAATGAACAAGTTTGTTATTAAAATGAACAGTTTAATATTGATTTTCTCGTTGTCTCATTAATCTTGTAACATATCCAGCAATTTTATTTCTTAAATGCTTAGTACTAACTGTAGAATACTCAGCAACTAATCTTTTGTTATCATCAAAATCAGTGCTGAATTTTCCTATGTGAGTTTCAATAAGTTCTTTAGATATACGTTTAACAAATGAAGTTCTAATATTTCCCATTTTTTTTATCTCCTTTAATTTATCATTTTATAATTACATTTAACTACTTTAACTTTTAATAAAGTTATAGTCACTATGGAAAAGTTCTTAAATTTTGAACTATGAATTTTTTTATTAAATTATTTAATTTCAAATATTATTTTATAAAAATCTATAATTTCAAATATTATTTTATAAAAATCTATAATTTCAAATATTAATTTATAAGAATTTATAATTTTAAGTATTATTTTATAAAAATTTATAATTTCAAATATTATTTTATAAAAATCTATAATTTCAAATATTATTTTATAAGAATTTATAATTTTAAATATTATTTTATAAAAATTTATAATTTCAAATATTATTTTATAAGAATTTATAATTTTAAGTATTATTTTATAAAAATTTATAATTTCAAATATTATTTTATAAAAATCTATAATTTCAAATTTTAATTAATATAAATTATTATAGTTAATATAAATGTATTTTAATTAATATAACTGTATTTTAATTAATATAACTGTATTTTAATTAATATAAATTATTATAGTTAATATAAATGTATTTTAATTAATATAACTGTATTTTAATTAATATAAATAATTTTAATTTAATATCTTTTAATAATATTTGTTTTTAAAAAAATTATTTATTAATAACTTTATCAAAACCACTATAACTTGATTTATATGTTTTAAGATTTATTTCTAAATTTTAATAAATAGTTTACTTCTAAATTTTAATAAATAGTTTACTTCTAAATTTTAATAAATAGTTTACTTCTAAATTTTAATAAATAGTTTACTTCTAAATTTTAATAAATATAACTATTTTAATTCAACATGATATTTTATTAAAATGATTGATATTTTATTTATTAATATTTACTTTAATGTTTTTTATTATATAAATATATAAATTATATTCACTATTTAATGCTATTTATATTTTATCATAATTAACAAAATAAGAATCTTGTGATTTTTACTACTTTCTTTAAAAAGTTAGTTCAGATTTTTCTATAATTTAATTTTCTAACTTCTTTTTTAATTCTTTAGTTAATTATTTAATTTTTTAGTTAAATTAACTATACAACATCAACAAAAACATTGCAAAAATATTATTTATTTAATAACATGGGCTTAAAATTCAGTCGTTTCTATATGCACTAATAATAGCTTGTCCTAATGAAACTGAACCATCACCTGCACAGGAATTATTATTTCTAATAAATTTAAATCCTTGTTTTTCAACATATTCTTTAATAGAGTTTGAAATAGCTTCATTATACATTACTCCTCCAGTTGCACCGATTACATCAATATTTTTTAAGTTTGCTCCATCCACAGCCATTTTTCCAAGCCCAATAGCTATTGCATCTTGGGCAGCTTTAGCAATATCCTTAATATTTAATCCATTATTTTTCATTTCAATCACTTGTTTTAAAATAGCTGTTGTATCTAAAACAGACCTATTTCCTTCTTTTTTAAATTCAAGATCGATTTTCAAGTTATTATTTGATTTATAAGCTATTGATTCTAATTTCATTGAAGCTTCGCCTTCATAAGTTCTTTTTCCACATATTCCAAGAGCAACAGATATTGAATCTAAAACTCTGCCTGCACTTGTTGTGATTGGAACATTAAAATCTTTTTCTAATTGTTTTATAACCATATTAATCTCTCTTTCCCCATATTTAAAGAAATCAGCATAATTATTAAGAAATAAGCTTCTAAGTTCATCTTTATCATAAGCATCATAGAGTATAGAAAGTAAAAATCTTGCTGGATATTTAGTGGAAATATCCCCACCAGGTATCTTTTGAGGAGATAACGAAGCAAGTCTTTTATATGAACCAATATCAGAGTATAGTACTTCCCCACCCCATGCTGTTTTATCATCCCCATAACCTACACCATCTGCTCCAATGAAAACTAATTCATCCACATTATTATCAAATGCTAAAACCGCTCCATGAGCATGATGGTGCTGAATTCTTTGAAGTTCAGCCCCATACTTTTCTGAAAGTTCCACTCCAAGAGAACTTGTAAAAAACTGAGGATGCATATCAACGGTTATAACATCAAAATTATTGGTTGAGGTAATAGCACTTAGATGTTTTATTCCATCCTGTAGGAATTGATAAGTTTTAAATTTATTTGTATTTCCAATATGTTGTGATACGAATCCAAGTCCATTTTTTAAAATTGTGAAAGTAAGATCAAGTTCACTACCTAAAGCTAAAACATTTAAATCATTTGAATATTTTTTAAGATTGTATGGACTTGGAGTGTAACCTCGAGATCTTCTAATAAATGATAACTTTCCATCAATGTATCTAATCACAGAATCATCACACCGATTAGCTATTTTTCTATTGTGTAATAGGAAATAATCAGCTATTCCCTTTAATTCATTTAAAATATCTTTATTATTTATTAACATTGGTTCCCCAGGAATATTTGCTGAAGTCATAACATAAGCAGGTTCATTAGTATAATCAAAAAGTAAATGATGAATTGGAGAATAAGGTAAGATAACACCGATGTTATGTAAAATAGGTGCAAGAGAATCAGGAAAAGAATAATTTTTATTTTTCTTAACAACAACAATAGGACTTTCAATAGATTTCAATGATTTCTCTTCTAATTCATTAATTTCAGCAAATGTTTTTATGGTTTCAATATCTGAAGACATTATAGCGAATGGTTGATTAGGTCTATTTAATCGTTTTCTTAAGTTTAAGATAATATCCTCATCGGTTACTTTGCAAACTAAATGTGTTCCTCCAATACCTTTCATAGCTATTATATTTCCATCATCCAATAATTCAACAGTTTTTTTTATTGGATTGGTATCGAAAATTTCATCGTGTTCACCATCATATAAACTAAGTGATGGTCCACACTTATCACAACAACTTGCCTCAGCATGATAACGTCTATCCAATGGATTTTCATATTCAATTAAACATTCCCCACATAAAGGAAAATCATCCATTGTAGTTCTATTTCTATCATAAGGAATAGATTTTATAACACTGAAACGTGGCCCGCAATCCGTGCAAGCGATGAAAGGAAATCTATATCTTCGATTATTTTTATCTCTTAATTCAGTAAGACAATTTTCACACAACCCTAAATCAGGAGGAATAACAGAAGTTCCAGATGAGTTTAAAGAGCTTTCAAGAATTTTAAAATCAAAGAATCTCTTAGCAGAATCTATGTTCTTATATTCAATCGAGTTTATTTTGCAAACAGGAGGTTTTTCATTGGATAAAGATTCAATGAATTCCTTTATATTCTCTCCTTGAGCAATTATTTCAACAAGATTTCCAAGATTTCTAACATACCCATTAATATTTAGATTTTTAGCTATTCTATATGTGTTAGGTCTAAATCCAACACCTTGAACAATTCCTTGAATCCATATTTTAACTGTTTCCATGTTCGACCTTTTAATTTTTTAAAATCGAAAAATTATTCTAATTTATTAAATACTATTAAATAAAATATTTTCCAATTATAGTTATAGTCTTTTGTAAAGTTAAATTTTTCAGTTAAAAATTGATGAATTTTTATTTTGATGAATTTTCATGAAAATTTTATTAATCATGAACTTTTAGAATTAAAAACATAGATTAAACAATAAAATCACAGAATATTTTAAAAAAAATTATTATATTCATTATGAAAAAGTTCTTAAACTTTAAACCATAATTTTTTTTATTAAATTATTTAGTTTCAAAATTATTATTATTTAATTTCAAATATTATAATTATTTAATTTCAAATATTATTATTATCAGTAGTTCGTAAAGTGTTTTTTATATTTTTGTTTTTTAGTAGTTTTTAGTTTTTATATTTTTGGGTTTTTCTTTATTTTATCAATTATTTTTTTCATATTTCATGTGTTTGT
>JAITPS010000006.1 GCA_031289325.1 Candidatus Methanovirga meridionalis | reverse complement strand
CAAACACATGAAATATGAAAAAAATAATTGATAAAATAAAGAAAAACCCAAAAATATAAAAACTAAAAACTACTAAAAAACAAAAATATAAAAAACACTTTACGAACTACTGATAATATAAACTCATTTTAATTAATATAAATAATTTTAAATATTGTTTTATAAAAATTTATAATTTTAGATTTTAAATAATATAAACTCATTTTAATTAATATAAATAATTTTAAATTAGTATTTTTTAATAATATTTGTTTTAAAAAATTTATTTATTAAGAACTTTATCAAACCTACTATAATAATGATTTCTATAATTATAGATTAGGTACTGTAAATTTAGTATGGATTTTTGCAATTGAAAAATTAAGAATGTATGGTGAAAATTTAATGACCAGTATATAACATCATTAGGGAAAAGTTCTTAAATTTTAAACGATCATAATCAAAATATAATCAAATTGAAAAAATTGTGCGATAAATACTAATGAAAATACTATACAACCAAAACAAAAAAATTTTAAAAAAAATTATGATTTTAAAAAAAATTATATTATCATAAAATATATAACTTTTATATGTTATACCATCCAATATAATATAGTATCTCAAATTGTTGAAAATTTGAGAATAAAATTTCATTAAAAAATAATTTAAAAAAATAATTTAAAAAGTTTTTTTATGAAGTCAAAACTTAAGAAAAGTGTAAAACTTATTCTTATCTTTGTAATAAGCTTCTCCCTAATTGGAACAATGCTCTTGGGTTATAGTAACACTCCGAATATTTCTGATTATATTAGTGAAAATCAAAGTCAAAATGAATCTAATCAAAGTCAAGAGATTACTAATCAAAGTCAAGAGGATAGTAATCAAACTCATTTGGAAATTAATCCACTATATGATGGATTTGATGAATATGTGACGAAATCTAATGGTGAAAAAGTTCATAAATATATTTGGGCTGTTGGCACAGATTCAGTAGGAAGTGATCGATCCCCATATAAATGGGGAGTATGGTATCTTTCTAAGATTTTAAATAAAAATCCTACCACTGGTGAATGGGGAAATCTTCGTTATATTCGAGGATATCAACAAAATTATTGTGGTTATGATGATGGTGAATTAATTGAAGGTCAAATAATTGATTCAAAAACAGATTCTGATTATGATATTCCTTCAGGTAAAAATCATAATTCCAATCATCCTTCTATTGAGATTGTTGATCTTAAAGAAGTTCCTAATCCAGATTTTCTTTGGTATGGAGATGAATATTTAAATCCTAACAGATTACAAATACAAGGTAGATTTTCATCTTACATTTAATAATAATTTATTTTTGATATGTCTTTTATTTTATAGTTAGATTAGGAATGAAACCCATATTTTTTAATAAATACATTTTTAGATGAATTTTGTAAAATTTAGTACTTCAACACTTATTTTAAGTGATTAATTTCAAATCTTTAATTTTTTAAATGAAATTCAATTCATTAACATCATATTTAAAAACTTCTTAGTTTAAAAAAATTTTCTTAATTTATTAAATTCAATAATTTCTAATAATAAATTAAACCTATACATTTAATATACTAATTTTTATATATTTCACTTTATAACAATTTATATTAATGTTAACATTTTTTAGTGTAGTAAAATATGAGATTCCTGTAAAATATGAGTTACAGTTAAAATAAAAGAAAATCATTCTAATAGATTGAAAATAAGAGTGGAGAATATTGTTTCTCACCCCATTTATAAGTTAAAATAATAAATTGTGTGGTTTAATGAAAACTATTTTAATTGCTGGTGGGACTGGTTTTTTAGGTTCGCATTTATCTAAAAGACTTTTAAATGATGAAAACAAAATCATCTGTGTTGATAATAATTATACTGGAAGAATAGAGAACATAGAATCTATTTTAAGTAATCCTAATTTTGAATTTGTAGAACATGATATAATAGAACCTTTAGATATTTTATCCAATATAGATCAAATCTATAATTTAGCATGCCCTGCTTCACCTAAGCATTATCAAGGTAAAGCATCAATATACACGACAAAAACATCAGTCATAGGTTCTTTAAACCTTCTTGAACTTGCAAAAATAAATAATGCGAGAATATTGCAAGCTTCAACTTCAGAAATCTATGGTGAGCCTTTAGTTCATCCACAAATAGAAAGTTATAAAGGGAATGTTAATCCAATAGGAATAAGAGCTTGTTATGATGAAGGAAAAAGATGTGCTGAATCTTTATTCTTTGATTATTATAGAGAACACTCTCTTGAAATTAAGATTGTTAGGATTTTTAACACCTATGGTCCATTTATGAATGTTGATGATGGAAGAGTGGTTAGTAATTTTATTATACAGGGATTAAAAGGAGAAGATATAACCATACATGGAGATGGTTCTAAAACAAGGTCTTTTTGTTATGTGGATGATTTAATTGAAGTTATGATTAGAATGATGAACAGTGAAAAGTCTTTTACTGGTCCCGTTAATATTGGAAATCCTAATGAATTTACAATCCATGAGTTAGCTGAAAAAATTATAACCAAAGTCAATACCAATTCAAAAATTGCTTATAAAGATTTACCTCTTGATGATCCTAGTCAAAGATGTCCAGATATTTCTTTAGCCAACAATAAACTGAATTGGAAACCAGTAGTAGAATTAAATGAAGGATTAGATAAAACAATAGAATACTTTAAAAATTTAATAGAAAATGAAGGCTTTATACTATAGTCATTATGGATAGTCATTATGGAAATGTTCTTAAATTTTGAATATATTGTATGAAATAATGTTTTTAAGTACAGAAAAACTTCGTTTTTCTAATTGAACAAGTTCAATAATGAGATTTTTTTAAATTACACCATAATTATTAAATTTTTAATTAAAAAAATTATAATTATTATTTTTAAAAACGGAGAATAAATTCTCCTAAGTTGAAAATAAATTTTCAACAATATGATGTTTAAAAATAATGAGTAATTACAAACATTTTTTACATCACTATATTAAAAAATATTAATTTAAAATTATTTATATTGATTAAAATTTGTTTATGTTAATTATAAATTATTTATATTAATTAAAAATTATTTAAAATTTAAAATTATAGATTCTATAAACCAATATTTGAAATTAAATAATTTAATAAAAAAATTCATAGTTCAAAGTTTAAGGACTTTTCCATAATGTTCATATAATAATCATATAAAGAGATTAACTAATTATTTAATTCTTCTATTTTTTTAATTTGAATCTATTGTTTTTTTAATTTGAATGTTTTAATTTACTAATTGTGTATTTTATATTAATAAAGTCCATATAATTAGATATAAAACATTTTTATTAGATTCAAAAACTTAATTTTTATCATATATATACTTTACTCTAAGATTGATATAGGAAAGTTTATATACTGTTATATCAGATATAAGAATATCTAATATTTTAACTTTCATAAAAAATTTTAGATACTATCACAACTTGTACAAGGTGATTTAATGACAGAAGAAAGAGATGTATCAAACGAAGAACCAAAAATTGGAGTTTATGTTTGCCATTGTGGTGTAAACATTGGAGGGGTTGTTGATGTCCCCTCTGTTGCTGATTATGCAAAAACTCTGCCAAATGTAGCTATAGCAAAAGATTATAAGTATTATTGTTCAGATCCAGGACAACAAGCAATTCAAGAAGATATTAAAGAACACAATTTAAATAGAATTGTTGTTGCTGCTTGTTCTCCAAGACTTCACGAAGCAACATTTAGAAGATGTGTTAGAGAAGCTGGTCTAAACCAATTTTTATTTGAATTTGCTAACTTAAGAGAACAAGATTCTTGGGTACACATGGCTGAACCTGAAGAAGCTACAGAAAAAGCAAAAGATTTAACAAGAATGGCTGTTGCAAAAGCAAGATTACTCGAACCATTAGAAGCTTCTAAAGTTTCTGTTAACAATAATGCATTGGTTATTGGTGGTGGAGTAGCTGGTATTCAGTCTGCTCTTGATTTAGCTGATATGGGATTTAAAACCTACTTGGTTGAGAAAAATCCTACTATCGGTGGAAGGATGGGACAATTAGATAAAACATTCCCAACATTAGATTGTTCAATGTGTATTCTTGCTCCAAAAATGGTGGATGTAGGTAAGCACGAAAATATAGAACTTTTAACTTATGCTGAAGTTAGAGAAGTGCATGGATACATTGGAAACTTCCAAGTAAAAGTAGAGAAGAAACCAAGGTACATAGATGAAGAATCATGTGTTGGCTGTGGATCATGTGTAGAAGTTTGCCCTATTGAAATGCCTAATTACTTTGATGAAGGTATTGGTATGGTTAAAGCAGCTTACATTCCTTTCCCACAAGCAGTTCCTTTACGTGCTACTATAGATAAGGATTACTGTATTGAATGTAAATTATGTGATCAAATCTGTGAGCGTGGAGCTGTCCAGCATGACCAAGAAAGTGAATTTATAGATATTGATGTAGGAACAATTATTGTAGCTACTGGTTATGACCCTTACGACCCTACAGAAAAACTTGAATATGGTTATGGACAATTTAGTAATGTCATCACAGCTATGGAAATTGAAAGGATGATTAATGCATCAGGACCTACCGAAGGTCATGTTGTAAAACCATCTGACCACAAAAGTCCTAAACGTGTTGCATTTATTCACTGTGTTGGTTCAAGAGATGAACAAATTGGTAAACCATATTGTTCAAGAGTTTGCTGTATGTATTCAATGAAAAATGCTCAGCTAATCATAGATCACGAAGCAGATACCGATGTAACATTATACTACATGGATATAAGAGCATTTGGTAAAGGATTTGAAGAGTTCTACAAAAATTCACAAGAAAAGTATGGAATTAAGTTCTTAAGAGGAAGACCAGCTGAAGTCATTGAAAATGATGATTTAACTTTAACAGTTAGATCTGAAGATACTTTGCTTGGTAAAGTGACTGAATATGAATATGATTTGGTTGTTTTAAGTGTTGGTCTTATACCTCCTGCAGGTTCTGAAAAACTAAGACAAACTATCGGTTTATCTAGAAGTGCAGATGGTTTCTTAATGGAAGCTCACCCAAAATTAAGACCTGTTGATACTTTAACAGATGGTGTATACCTTGCTGGTGTTTCACAAGGTCCTAAGGATATTCCTGATGCTGTTGCACAAGGCTCAGGTGCCGCATCTCGTGCTGCAATCCCAATGGTTAAAGGCGAAGTAGAAATTGAACCTATTATTGCTACTACAGATAAAGATGTTTGTGGGGCATGTGAAGTTTGTATAGACTTGTGTCCATATGCTGCAATTACTATTGAAGATAGTCAAGCTAAAGTCAATGTTGCTTTATGTAAAGGATGTGGTACATGTGTAGGTGCATGCCCATCTGGTGCAATGGATCAGAATCACTTTAAAACATCACAGATCATGGCACAAATTGAAGCAGCTCTTGAAGACTCAGGTAAATAGATTTGGAGAGATTATTCTCCATTATTTTTTTTTTTTTTATTTGCTTATTTATTTTTACTACTTATTTTTATTATTAAGATTATTTGCATTAGTTATCGATTTCTCACATTCTTTTTTTTTTGAACTTAAAATTTTTATAAACCATTTTTATAGTCAAAAACCAAATTTTTTGCAAAACTCATTATTTTTAATTCTCATTATTTTTAATTTTTCCTTAAATTCAATTTAGTAAGTTTAAATTTGTTATTTTTAATAAATAATTAAAATAATCCATTTAATTTTTATATTAATAAAATTTATTAAATAATTTTTGAAAACATGATATAATCATAATGAAAAAGTTCCTAAATTTTGAAATGGTAATTTTTTCATTAAATTATTTAATTTTAAATGTTATTTTATAAAAATTTATAATTTTAAATTTTAAAGGATATAAACTTATTTTAATTAATATAATTAATTTTAAATTAATATTTTTTAATAGGATTTGTTTTTAAAAAAGTTATTTATTAAGAACTTTATCAAAATCACTATATTTTAATAAAAATTAAAAAATTTTAAATTGCAAAAAATTTGGTTTCACAAAATAATAAAATTCTTCTTTTAATGATTTATATTTTATAAATTGTTGTTTTTATTTTTAAATTCTTTTTTTCATGTTTATTGAGATTGTATTAATTAAATATTCTTTTCTTATTTTTTTAAGTTTTATCAATTCCTTTTTATTCTCATTTTTTTATAAATTTTAGAAAATCAGAGATTTCTATCTTCAAAAGCGAAATTTTAGAAAATCAGAGATTATATTCTAAAAAAAGTTAAAAATAAATAGTTTTCATGCCTTAAAAAAAGTTTGACCAAAAATCAATTCGTTTAATAAACATTCTGTTATAAAACTTCACAAAAGTTTACACATCTTTTTCAACCGAAAAGTTTATATACTATGAAAAACATAATTAAAATTACAAAAATTAACTAAAATAGAAAACTAATATTAAACTTTAAATCATGGATTAATTTTTAATTGTTTACTATTAAAATTGAAATTTTTGTTTCTTTTATAAATTAAGATAATTATAAACTTTATATTTACAAAACATAATAATTAAAAATATAATAATTAATAAGTTCATATAATAAATTATTAATGTAACTATTAAATCATTTAATTGATTAAATATTAAGATCAAAAAATTCATTATCAAAAAATTCATTAGAAATTTTTTATTGACTTATCTAAAAAAATTAATTATTAAAATTCATTAAAAATTTATGTATGATATTCAATTTTATGTATGATATTCAATTTTATTATTTATAATGCTCAATTTTATTTTAGTTTTATTATATTATGAATATTATGAAAAGTTCTTAAATTTTAACGATAAATTTTTTTATTAAATTATTTAATTTTAAATATTACTTTATTAAAATTCATTATTTTAAATTTTAATTAATATAAATAATTTTAAACTAATATTTTTTAATAATATTTAATTCTAATTAATATAAATGTAGTTTAATTAATATAAATAATTTTAAACTAATATTTTTTAATAATATTTAATTCTAATTAATATAAATGTAGTTCAATTAATATAAATAATTTTAAACTAATATTTTTTAATAATATTTAATTCTAATTAATATAAATGTAGTTCAATTAATATAATTAATTTTAAATTAATATTTTTTAATAATATTTTATTTTAAAAAAAAAATTATCTATTAAGAACTTTAATTAAAATCATCATATAATAATATTTAATTTAATAATTGAGAATTATTCTATTATTTATTAATTATAATATGCTAATTTAAAATAATGTACTAATAAATATGCTAATTTAAAATAATATACTAATAAATAATGCTAATTTAAAATAATATACTAATAAATAATGCTAATTTAAAATAATATGCTAATAAATATGCTAATTTAAAATAATATGCTAATAAATATGCTAATTTAAAATAATATGCTAATTTAAAATAATATGCTAATTTAAAATAATATGCTAATAAATAATGCTAATTTAAAATAATATGCTAATTTAAAATAATATACTAATAAATAATGCTAATTTAAAATAATATGCTAATTTAATGGCATAAGAGTTATATGAATAAAAAATTGTTCTATTATCCTTTAATCAAAACAATCATTTATAATCAAAAAAGGGGGAATTATAATGAGTGAAAATTTTAAACTAAAAGTTGCTGAAGCTATTTCACAAAGTGATGTTGGTATTGGAATAGCTAAAATAGATCCAAGCAGTATGGAAAAATTAAACCTTCAAGAAGGAGATGTTGTTGAAATTCTTGGAAATAAATCCACTACTGCAAGAGTAATGCCATCTCAATCGGATATTGGATTAGAAACCATAAGAATTGATGGAACAGTCCGTAAAAATGCTGGAACATCCATTGGAGAGGAAATAGAAATCAGAAAAGCAGAAATCAAAGAGGCTAAAAAAATTGTTTTAGCACCTATTGAACACAATATTAAAGTTCAAGGCAATGTTAAACCTGCATTTTTAAACAAAACAATGGTACAAGGAGATATAATAAATTCTGGATTTAGAACAAAATCTACTCAAAGAGCTGGAGGATTTTTTGATGATTTCTTTGGAGACGATATATTTAATCAAATGAACATTCCTCAATTAGGTGAAATTAAACTTGCTGTTGTCTCAACGAATCCATCTGGAGTTGTTGTTGTGAGTAAAAATACTAATGTTGAAATTCAAGAAAAACCAGTTGACATTTCTAAACTTGAAGGTATGTCCAACCTTGTTAATGTTAGTTATGAAGATATTGGGGGGCTTAAAGAGGAAGTTAAAAAAGTTAGAGAAATGATTGAAATTCCTCTTAAAAGACCAGAACTATTTGACAGACTTGGAATTTCACCACCAAAAGGAGTTTTAATGCATGGTCCACCAGGAACAGGTAAAACTTTACTTGCAAAAGCAGTTGCAAGCGAAAGTGATGCTCATTTTATAGCTATTAATGGACCTGAAATAATGAGTAAATATGTTGGAGGTTCTGAAGAAAATCTAAGAGAATTCTTTGAAGAAGCAGAAAAAAATGCACCATCCATAATCTTCATTGATGAATTAGATGCAATAGCTCCAAAGAGAGAAGAAACTCAAGGTGAAGTTGAAAGAAGAATTGTTGCTCAATTATTAACCTTAATGGATGGATTAAATGCAAGAGGTCAAGTAGTTGTAATAGGAGCAACTAACAGACCAAATTCATTAGATCAAGCACTTAGAAGACCAGGAAGATTTGATCGCGAAATAGAAATTGGTGTTCCAGATAAAGACGGAAGAAAAGAAGTTATTGAGATCCATACAAGAGGAATGCCACTCAGTGAGAAGGTTGATTTAGATGAATTATCTGAGATAACACACGGTTTTGTAGGAGCAGATCTTGAAGCATTATGTAAAGAAGCAGCTATGAGAGTTGTAAGAAGAATTCTACCAGATATTAAAACTGATGAAGAAATACCAAAAGAAACCTTGCAAAAATTAATAGTTAAAAAAGATGATTTTAAAGAAGCATTAAAAGAAATTCAACCATCTGCTCTAAGAGAAATTCATGTTCAAATACCAGATATTAAATGGGATGATATTGGTGGATTAGAAGATGCGAAACAAGAACTACAAGAAGCTATTGAATGGCCTTTAAAGTATCCTGAAAAATTTGAAAAATTTGGTGTTAAACCACCTAAAGGTGTTTTACTATATGGTACTCCAGGAACAGGCAAAACCTTACTTGCAAAAGCAGTAGCAAATGAAAGTGAAGCAAATTTCATAGCTATTAAAGGACCAGAGTTATTATCTAAATGGGTTGGAGACTCTGAGAAAGGTGTTAGAGAAGTATTTAGAAAAGCAAGACAAACAGCTCCAACTGTTATCTTTTTTGATGAAATAGACTCAATAGCATCTTCAAGAGGTAATTCTACAGGAGATTCAGGCGTAACTCAAAGAGTTGTAAACCAACTACTTACAGAAATTGATGGTATGGAAGAACTTAGAGATGTAGCTATTATAGCAGCTACAAATAGACCAGATATTCTTGATGCTGGGTTAATAAGACCTGGAAGGTTTGATAGACATATTAAAGTTGATAATCCAAATGAAAAAGGAAGATTAGCTATTTTCAAGGTTCATACAAAAGATATGCCTCTCTCAGATGATGTTAATATTGAAAAATTAGCTAAAGAGAGTGAAGGTTATGTTGGTGCAGATATTGAAGCCGTATGTAGAGAAGCAGCAATGTTAACTCTTAGAAAAAATATGGAGTCAAATGAAGTTTCTATGAAATCATTTAACCAAGCTATGGAAAAAATTAAGCCTGTATCTAAGGAAGAAGATTTAATTCATTACAATTAAATGAGATAATTTATTATAACTAAGCTAAATAGCTTAGTTTAATTTATTATTTTTAATCCATAATATAAACCAATGTTTATCCTATTTCAAATCATTAATTACAACTGATCGTATCAAATTAGTGATTTTATCATTGACCTAAATTGTGAGAGATATGAAGTTTCATTATTAAGATATAATATTTTTAATGTGTAGTGGATTTGATAAAGTTTTTAATAAATAACTTTTTTAATAATGAATATTATTAAAATATATTTATTTAAAATTAATTATATTAATTAAAATAAATTTATATTATTTAAAATTTAAAATTATAGATTTTTATAAATTAATATTTAAAGTTAAATATAGTGGGTTTGATAAAGTTCTTAATAAATGATTTTTTTAAAAATGAATATTACTAAAAGATATTAATTTATAATTAGTTATATTAATAAAATCATATTTATATTATTTAAAATTTAAAATCATATATTTTTATAAACTTATATTTAAAATTAAATAATTTAATAAGAAAATTTATCATTCAAAATTTAAGAACTTTTCCAAAATAACTATAATGTGATATATTGATTATAACAGCTTTAAACCTTAAAAAACATGATATTAAAAAAATCGCCGAATTAATTTATTTAGTAGATCATGATACATACTTAGATGTTTTTAAACACAAGGATAAAGCTATTTCAGCTATTGAAGAATTACTTAAAATTAAAGCTAATATTGATGGAAATAAAGATGATGAGGACATAAATAATGATACAAATAGTGAATATGTTTTATTAAAAGGTAATGAAATTAAAGGCTATCTACAAATTAGCAAAGGTAAAAGCCATAATTATTTCAATGAAATACTTTTTTTATTAAAAAAATTACCCTTATCAATTGCTTATGGATTCATTAAAATAAAGCTTTTAGATTCTTTTGTTTTATCTAAAATAAAGGAGGATGACTTTTATTTAGCTGAACTTGCAATCATTCCTAATGAGCAAAATAAAGGTTTTGGAACATTTCTTTTAAATGAAACCTTGAAGATGGCTAAAGAAGAGAATTTTAAGAGAGTTGTTTTAGATGTTAAGATATCCAATAAAAATGCTCGAAAATTATATGAAAAATTAGGCTTCAAGATATTCAATAAAAGAACAGGACGATTATTTAATAAGAATAGAGGAATGTATAATATGGAATATAATCTTTAAACCTATCTATGAATTATTAACTTATTTATTCTCTTAATTATGAATTCTAAAGATAAATATTACCCAATTCTTTGGGTTTTATAGATTCCATTTTTCTTTGATGTCATTTAATGTTATTCCATCAGGAATGTAATCCTTAACTAACCTATTAACAAATGTTGTGTAGAAATTGTTATCTGCAAATATTTTTTTAGGATTGTTATCTACATGAATACCTCCATCAAAAATCATCACACATCTTTGGCAATAGTTTGCAACAAAAGAAAGGTCATGACTTGTCATGATTATTGTCAATCCGCTTTCTTGTAAGACCTTAAGCTTATCTCCAAGATTAGATTTTGATATAGGATCAAGTCCTTTAGTTGGTTCATCTAAAACTAAAACATCGGGTTTTTTTATTAACATCTTTATAATAGCTATTTTCTGCTGTTCACCACCACTACAATCATAAGGATTTTGGCTTATCAAATGACCAATATTAAAAAATTCAATAAGATTAATTGTATCACTATTCAAATCTTTCTCACCACTCAATAAAAGTTCTTCTTTAACAGTTTCCTTTGAAAAATGTATTATGGGGTTTTGATAAAGATAAGCTATTTTAATTCCTTTTTTCCTTGAAATTTTTCCTTTCAATGGTTTTAATAAACCAGCTATCAACTGTAGAAATGTTGTTTTTCCAGTTCCATTCCCTCCAATTATAGTTATGAATTCTCCTGATTTTATTGATAAATAAATATCTTTTAAGAGTATGTATTCCTTAGTGTATGCAAAATAAATTCCTTTACTAACTATTAATTCTTCATTGTTAAAGAAAGGATAAGTTCCATCCAATACACTTTTTTCTTTTTTTGGGTAGGATTCTAATTTATTCTTTATTTTATTCAATGTTTTTCTTCCTTCGCGTATACTAATAGCTATTTTATCATTTTTAAGCTCATGATATTGTTCACGAAGTAAAAAAATTATTTTAGAGACATCAGGAAGATAATAATTGAATAGCTTATCATTCATTGCTTTTTCAATTATGTCATGTGTTTGGTTAATGTATTTAATTATTCCATCCTCTAAAAACACTACTTTATCTGCAAATGGAAAAATGTTATCTGTTTTATGTTCGCTTATCATTATTGTGATGGAGAATTCTTCGTTTAAACGTCTTAACATAATTAAAAAGTCATGAGAAGCTATTGGATCCAATTGGGAAGTTGGTTCATCAAGTAAGAGTAGCTTAGGTTTAAGAACAAGTAAAGAACATAGATTCACCAATTGTTTTTGACCTCCAGATAATTCATTCACATTTTTATATAATAACTTATCAATACCAAAGAATGTAGTCATTTCAGCCACTCTATTTCTTATGTCCTCGGTTTTCATTCCGATATTTTCAAGAGGAAAAGCTATTTCTTGGATAACTGTATCTGTAACCAACTGATTATCTGGATTTTGGAAAAGAAAACCAATATTTGAAGCTGATTGTTTATCATCCAAATCTTTAATATTAACAGAGTTAAATGTTACCTCTCCATCACATTCACCATTATCCTTCAATTCTTTCTTTACATTGGATAATAAAGTTGTTTTTCCAGACCCTGAAGGACCACAAAACAGTAAAAAATCACCTTCTTCAACTTCAAGATTAATATTGGATAATATTTTTTTCCCTTGATATTTAAAACTAAAATCTTTAAACTTAACTAATGCCAAATCAACACCTCCTTAAATTCTAAGTAAATTAAAGGTAATAAAAGAAGTAAAAATGCTAAATAAAAAACATTTAATGGCAATTGATTAAAAGAAAAATCAATGCTTGGATAGATATTTATTCTACCTACACCATAAAATAAACCAATGATGGATAGTATACTTGTTATACCTATAAAAAATAGTAATATTTTATCATTTAGATTTATTTTATAATATAAATAGCTGGTTCTCTTTGAAGTATTGTATCCTCTTGCTTTCATAGATTTTGCAGTTATCATGGACTCTTCAAATGCCCATGATATCATAATAGTCATAACATTCGCCACATTTTTTACTTTGTTAACAAATCCTTTTTTACCCACATTTTCATTTTCAAAATTATTTAATTTATTGATTTCTTCTATCCTATAGCTAAACAATGGTATAAACCTTAAAACCATAATCATAATCATTGATATAGTTGGAAATTTTTTTGAGAAAACATAAAGCATATCTTGATAAGAAACACTCTTATTAAGGGATGTAAAAACAAGTAAAACTAATATTAATGATAATGCCATGATTATCCCATAAACCACTGCTTCATAAGTAATAAAAAAATCATTCCAAAGATATATTTTCGTTAATCCTTGCCTTGAAGTTAAAGGATTTATAATAGCTATTACACACCCCATCATTATAAATCCTTTAATAGTGCTAATAAATTCCTTTTTAATCCCCTGAAGTGATATAAGAATAAATATACAAATAAAAAAAGTGATCATATAATAAGGATTAATAAATATAAATGCAAAAAGCATTAATATTAAATAATATATTATATACACAACAGGATGAATTTTAGTAAGTCTCATATTTTTTTAACTCCAATCCAAATGAATATCCTTTAATTGAAATGTTCAAATCTTTCAAGATATTTATTATAAATAGTTCGTAAAGTGTTTTTTATATTTTTGTTTTTTAGTAGTTTTTAGTTTTATATTTTTGGTTTTTTCTTTATTTTATCAATTATTTTTTTCATGTTTTATGTGTTTGTTTTGTTTTATAGTTGATTGAAGGTTGTTTTTCTAATTTTTAGGGTTTTTTTCATGAATTTTTCGTGACATTATTAGTTTTTAAATTGTTATTTTTTTGTTGAATCCTAATTTTTCTTCGGTTGCTCGGTTGATTTGTCTTAACATGGTTTTGAATCTCCAAGTTATTTTTTGCCGACCTTCTTGTCGTGGTATGCTGATATATGTCCATTGAACATAGATCCATAAGTTAACTAACAGAAGACCTAATCCTACATATAAAAGTCTTAGTTCTAATTTTTTTGTGCTGGTGTGTGTTCGTGCTTGGTTCATTAGTCTGTAGCTGGATTCTATTCCAAAATGTTTTCTATATTCTTTAAATGTGTTTTTTAAAGGCATATCAACATTATAGCTAGTTCCCTGTTTAGGTTTGGTTTTAATTGTATCACCATAGTTTTCTTCCTTGCCATAATATGGAATGTCAACATAATCAATTGCCAAGTCGATTTGTTTCCTATTTATGGTTTAGTTGCATGAATCTTCAATTTCTCATTTAAACCCTCTTGAATTTCATTTGAATCAATATTTCTAAGTTTATATCTAATGGTTAATCTGAAGGTAGATTATAACAAAGATTACTTACATTACTAACACTATTTTTAGAAGCAGTAGCATTAAGAAGATAATAAACAATCGTTTTATCATTATAGATTGCATTAGGAACTGATTTCAACTCCAACATACCACTAATAACATTAACCGAAAGATTTAATACATCATCATTCAATAATAATTTATGTGGTGTGTTGTTTTTTTCTTTTTTCATAATATATATACACAACATCATAATACTTACTTTACGAACTACTGATTATATAATACACAACACACATGGAATAAACAAAGTTAAAGAAATAATGGAAAAATTATAAAGGAAAAATTTGTGAATATCAGGGTACGAAAATTTTATAAAGTAGAAAAATGTAATATTAAAAATAGGTTTTTGGAAATCATCTATAGTAACTATGAAAAAGTTCTTAAATTTTAAAATGGTAATTTTATTTATTAAATTGTTTAATTTTATTTGATAAATTGTTTAATTTTAAATATTACTTTATAAAAATCTATAATTTTAGATTTTAATTAATATAAATTTATTTTAATTAATATAAATAATTTTAAATTAATATTTTTTAATAATATTTGTTTTTAAAAAAATTATTTATTAAGAACTTTATCAAAACCAATATATTAAAATGATTTTAAAATGTAATACATTAACCATTTAATTCTAATATTAATAAAAATTAAGATTAAATTAATTATATTAAAAAAAACTAAGATTAAATAAATTATATTAATAAAAATTAAGATTAAATCAATTATATTAAAAAAAAAATTAAATTAAAATTTATTATCGAATTGTAAAAATAAGATTTAAAATTATAAGAATAGAATTTTAAATTATAAAATAGGTTTGCATAAAATGAATTTAAAAGGATTAGAATTTTCTAAAATGCATGGTCTTGGTAATGATTATGTTGTTATAGATGAAAGTAAAGAAATAAAAATAGTTGAAGAGAATAAAACTGATTTTTCTATTGAAGTTTGTAGAAGAGGATTTTCAGTAGGTGCTGATGGGGTTATATTTGTAAACAAAGCTAATGGAAAAGGAGATATCCGTTTTAGAATATTTAATGCTGATGGTAGTGAAGCAGAAATGTGTGGAAATGGTATTCGTTGTTTTTCAAAGTTCATATATGATAAAGATATTGTAAAGAAAGATATAATTCATGTTGAAACCTTAGGTGGGATTAAAATTGTTGAAGTAAGTGGTGAAAATGGGATTTCTACTACCTTTAGGGTGGATATGGGATTATCTTCATTTAATACCAATGAAATTCCTGTAATAAGTGAAAAATACGAGTTTTTAGAAGAAGAATTAATTGTTGATAATGAGAAAATATCCTTATCTGCTGTTAGTGTAGGAAATCCACATGGAATTATATTTGTAGATAGTATAGATTGCATAGATTTAGATAGACTTGGTCCTGCTATTGAAAATCATGAACTGTTTCCAGAGCGAATAAATGTTCATTTTATTGAAATAATATCTGATAAAGAAATTAAAATGTTAACATGGGAAAGAGGTGCTGGATACACACATGCATGTGGTACTGGAGCTACATCCTCTGTTTTAATAGGCTACAAACTATCTAAATTAGATAACGAAGTTCTTGTTCATCTTCCTGGGGGAGATTTAGAAATTGAAGTCTATGAAAAAGATGATAACCTTGGTGCTTTTATGAAAGGTGATGCAAATTTGGTTTTTGATGGAAAATTTAATTAATGAAAATTTTTTTTTATTTATGTAATAGCTAAAAATTCTATATAAGTAAAAAATAAGCTATTATATAAATTAAATTGAAAATAAATAAATTTATATTATTATTACAAACAATAAAGAATTTACATCAAGAAAAATTTTTAAATTGATTAAATTGATTAAATTGATTAAATTGATTAAATTGATTAAATTGATTAAATTGATTAAATTTAATTAAAAATATTTAAATTATTTTATTAAACTTATAAATAAATATGAATATTTAATTTCTAAGTTAAATAGTTTATAATCTATTATTAATTTATTTAGAATCTATTATTAATTTAAATATATAATTTAAAGATGAATTAAGTTTTGATTAAAACAAATGTACACCATCCTCTATAGGTTGAAACTAAAGTTTTTAAGGTGTAAAAAATTTGGCTCTAAACTGCATTATTCATATTATTTCTATTAAATTTTAATGATTTATTATCTTGGAGTATTATGTTAACTAAAAGAATTATACCCTGTCTTGATTGTGATTTACAAGTTCCACAAGGAAGAGTTGTTAAAGGTGTAGAATTTAAAGAAATAAAATATGCTGGTGAACCAGCTGAACTCGCAGAAAAATATTATAATGATGGTGCCGATGAAATTATTTTTTTAGATATCACTGCATCATATGAGAGAAGAGGGACAATGACTAATGTAATTGAAAAAGTTACAGAAGAAGTCTTCACACCACTATGTGTTGGTGGTGGAATAAGAAAAGTTGATGATTATGTTAACATGTTAAAAGCTGGAGCTGATAAATGTTCCACTAACACAGCAGCTATTCATAATCCTGACTTGATAAATGAAGCATCTCAAGTAGTTGGTTCACAAGCATGTGTAATTGGTATTGATGTTAAAAGAAGATATATTGAAAATCCTAAGGAAAATAATGATAAGAACATTGTTGAAACAACAAAAGGTTATTGCTGGTTTGATTGCAGTATTTACGGTGGAAGGGAGTTTACAGGAATGGATGCAATAAACTGGGCAATGGAATGCCAAAAAAGAGGTGCTGGTGAAATTCTTCTAACCTCTATGGATAAAGATGGAACAAAAGATGGATATGATATAGAACTTACAAAAGCTATTAATGAAGCAGTGGATATTCCAGTTATAGCATCAGGAGGAGGTGGAAATCCTGAAGATATATACGAAGTTTTTAAAAAAACGGATGTTAGTGCTGCATTAGCTGCAAGCATTTTTCATTTTAATGAATATCCAATTCCAGTAGTTAAAAACTATTTAAATAAAAAAGGATTAAATATTAGAGTTTAATTATTTTTTTAAATTAATAGTTTATATTATGGTCAAAAACCAAATTTCGGTATTTTAAAAACTTTAGTTTTTAAAGTTAGAAAAACGAAGTTTATTTGTATTTTCAAAATTTTTTATTTTACTAAAGTATTTTAATTTTTAAAATTATTTTTATTTTTAAAATTATTTTTATTTTTAAAATTATTTTTATTTTTAAAATTATTTTTATTTT
This sequence comes from Candidatus Methanovirga meridionalis, assembly GCA_031289325.1. Classification (GTDB taxonomy): domain Archaea; phylum Methanobacteriota; class Methanobacteria; order Methanobacteriales; family Methanobacteriaceae; genus Methanovirga; species Methanovirga meridionalis. Next base: position 35 of record JAITPS010000006.1, on the reverse strand, counting down.
TAAAATTATTTTTATTTTTAAAATTATTTTTATTT
>JAITPS010000203.1 GCA_031289325.1 Candidatus Methanovirga meridionalis | reverse complement strand
TAAAAAATATTAATTTAAAATTAATTATATTAATTAAAATAAATTTATATTATTTAAAATTTAAAATTATAAATTTTCATGAAATAATATTTAAAATTAAATAATTTAATAAAAAAATTATCATTTCAAAATTTAAGAACTTTTCCATTAGGAATATCTAAATAATTTATTTAAAAAAAATTCTAATAAAAAATTCTAATAAAAACAAAACTTATAAAAATACGAAAAACAGAAATATAATGAGAATCATATATACTTTAATTTTTATTATTTTAAGTAAAAACTAATTTTTTTATAATAAAAACTAATTTAAAATTATTATTATTAAAAAATTTTAATTTAAAATGATTTTTTGATGAATGAAAGGATTATAAATTAACACAATTAAGTTAAGTTATTTTTCATGAATATTTACAAATTTTAATAGTTTATAATTATTAATAATAAAATTAAAAAATTTATATTTAAATATTAATGAATATAAGAATCTGATAAAAATTACGAATGGTTTAAAGGTTTTTCAATGGATAAAATATTAGAATTGATTAATAAAATTAAAGAATTTGAAGACATTGATGAATTTATTGATGCTAAAGCTATTAAAACATGTTCTATTGTAACTGCTTTTTGGGTAAGGTTTAAATGTAAATATGCTTGTGGAAATTATAACACTACTTTAGATTGTCCACCATATTCTCCAAGTCCTGAAGAAATGTCAGAACTTTTGAAATGCTATGATGATGCAATTTTGATTAAATCTAGTAACTATGAAACACCTTCTAAAATAGCTATTAGTTTAGAAAAAATAGCTATTGGAATGGAATTCTATAAAGCCATTAGTTTTGGTGCAGGTGCTTGTAAACATTGTGTGAAATGTAATTTAAAAAGTTGTATTAATCGATCCATAACTCGACCATCAATGGAAGCATGTGGTATAGATGTGGTTCAAACAGCTAAGAACAATGGCTACGATATGGTTAATAAAAAAGATAAAACTTTATACTTTTTTGGTCTTGTTTTATTAAAATGATTTCATTCCTAAGTGTTTCTATAAATATAGTCTTTAACTTATTGTAAATTTCTTTTCCTCCATTATTTTCTTTGTAATTGTTTTCTATGTATTATGTAGCATTTTGTAGTTGTCTTTTATCTATTATGTAGCAATATATAAACATAGAAGAAATGATTATTTCTTATCAATTGGATTTATTGCCCACTCCACTATATACTCCTCATAATTACTTTTTTTAATAAAATAGTGAAATTAATTTTTTTATAAGTAAAATATATAACTTATTCTATTAAATTTTTATAAAAAGATTATTAAGAAAATTAAAAATTATAAGGTTTAAATATTAAATTTAGAGTGTATATTAGTGGATAAATATGTTAATAAAAGATTTAATAGAAACAATTAATGAAAAAATTGAGAAAAAAATTCCTAAGAAATATTTATTAAAATTTCAACAATACCTTGAAGAAAATGGGATAGTAATAAATCCCTTGGATATAATATCCATAAATTTAATAGCTATTTTCATTTTAGTAGTAATATCATCTTTACTATCTTTAATTTTAGATATAAATATGGTTATTTCTTTATTAATAGCTATTATTTCACCACCTTCTTTTTTAATTTTATATGTAATATTAAGTTCTGAGAAAAGAAGAGAAGAGATTGAAAAATCAAGTCCAGATTTCTTAAGACAAGTTTCTTCAATGCTTAGAACAGGAATGTCTTTTGAGAGTGCTTTAATTGAATTTACTAATTATGGTTCTGGTCCATTAAACACTGAAATAAAAAGAGCTATTTTAGAGATGAAAATGGGAAAAGATTTTAACCATAGTCTAATGAATATCTCTAAGAGATTAAATTCAAAGGATCTTAATAGAACTTTTAGAATAATAATTGAAGGAAGAAAAAGTGGTGGTGGACTTTCTGATATAGTGGATAGTGTTGCTGAAGACCTTAGAGTAACAAATGAATTGAAAAGAGAGAGAAAAGCAACTGTTATGATGTCTGTAATCTTTTTAATCATATCTGCTGTAATAGCTACTCCTTTTACTTTAGGAATGGTCGGTGTTTATTCATCATTTTTAACAAGTCTTGGTAGAGAGAATGAATTAGTTAAAACAGCTATTATTGCTGCAGGAGCATATATTATTATTCATTCAACTTTAGTTGGATTTATAATCGGTGTAATTCTTTACGGTGATTTCAAAAAAGGATTAAAATATTCTATTCCTTTAGTAATTGTCTCTTATGCAATATTTTATATAATATCTACATTTGGTGTGGTTTTCTTAGGAGTTAAGACTTAATTAAATAAAAAGTCAATGTTTATTAAACCGTTTTATTAAACAAATATTAAAGAGGATAAAATATATGATTAATGATTTGAATAGATTAAAAATAGATCAAAAAGGACAAGCAGGAGCTGAATTAATACTTTTAATTGGAGCTATGATAATAATAGTTTTAATGGTAATTTATTTCTATAAAAACTATTTAATTGGTGTGGGTGATGAAATTAATAATGTTGAGTTAAATGAATTAAATAAATCAATAAGTAATATATCATCTAAATTTATTGAAGGTGGATGACAATCATTTTTCTGGTGCTGAAAAATTTCTTAAATTATAGTAGGAAGCTTGAATTTTGGTAAAATCATTGTTTTATTTTTTTTAAATTTAATTTTTTTTTAAATTTATTTTTTTTTAAATTTATTTTTTTTTTAATTTAATTTTTTTTTTAATTTATTTTTTTTTTTAAATTTAATTTTTTTTTAAATTTAATTTTTTAATTATTAATTTAAAATTATTTATATTAATTAAAATATATTAATCTTATTTAAAATTTAAAATTATGGATTTTCATGAAATAATATTTAAAATTAAATATAATGATTTTGATAAAGTTATTAATAAATAACTTTTTTTAAAATTAAATATTATTAAAAAATATTAATTTAAAATTAGTTAGATTAATTAAAAATTATTTATATTAATTAAAATTTAAAATTATGGATTTTTATGAAGTAATATTTGAAATTAAGATGAATTTTTTTATTTTAACTGGAGTTAATGTATCATACCCTTAAATTGAAAATAACCCTTTTGATTCTAAATCATTAAAACACAGCTGAAAAGGTGCTATAAGCAAAAGAAAAGGAAAGTATAGAATAATTTTTGATATTAATGAGAATTATAAAAGAGTTAATATATTAAATATTGTATTAAGAAAAAATATTTATAAAAAATAAATTTTAAAACTCTCAAACTTTTCGAGAGTATAATTGAGATGGGAAAATGAAAATTTTGTTAACTGGCGGAAATGGAATGTTAGGTAGTGATTTAAGTGAGATTCTTAAAGGTTCCAATCATGAAGTAATATCTACCAACACAAGTAACTTAGATGTTACTAATTTAAGTGAAATTCATGAGAAGGTAGATGAAGTTAATCCTGAAATCATAATTAATTCAGCTGCTTATACTAATGTTGATGGATGTGAAATCAAGGAAAATCTTGCTTACAATGTAAATGCTGTTGGTCCAAAAAATTTAGCTATTGTAGCAAATGAAAGTAATTGTTCACTTGTCCATATAAGTACAGATTATGTATTTGATGGCAATCAAAAATCTTATGTTGAAGAGGATGAAACTAATCCTATTAATGTTTACGGCAAAACAAAGTTAGAAGGAGAGCTATTTATCAAAAAAAATCTTAACAATTATTTTATTCTTCGTACTGCATGGCTTTATGGTCTTCATGGATCTAATTTTGTTAAAACTATGTTAAACTTATCTAAAAATAATAATGAAATAGCTGTTGTAAATGATCAATATGGGTCACCTACTTTTACTCGTGATCTTTCAATAGCTATTTCTAAAATAATCGAAACTAATAAATATGGAACCTATCATATTACTAATTCAGGTACTTGCAGTTGGTATGATTTTGCAAAGGAGATATTTAAACAGGCTAATTATAATGTTAATCTAAAAGCTGTTACAAGTGAAGAATTTTCAAGACCTGCTCCAAGACCCAAATATTCCATATTAAATAATAAAAATTGGAAAAAAATAGGTTTCAAACCTTTAAGATCTTATAAAGATGCTCTTAAAGAGTATCTTTCTTTAGAACTTAGTGAATAATTTAAATTACAAATTTTTTATTAACTTAAATTTTTTATTAAGATAAATTTCCCATTTAAATTTTTAGTGTTAAAATGAGTTAATTTCGATGTGATTAAATGAAAGGAATTGTATTAGCTGGAGGGTCTGGAACTCGCCTTTATCCAATAACAAAAGCAGTTTCAAAACAACTTTTACCAATTTATGATAAACCCATGATATATTATCCTATATCTATTTTGATGCTTGCAGGAATAAAAGAAATACTTATTATTTCTACTCCTCATGACTTACCTGTTTATGAAGAACTTTTAGGTGATGGAGCTGATTTAGGGATTTCATTTTCTTATCTTAAACAAAATAATCCAAATGGATTAGCCGAAGCATTCATTATTGGTGAAAAATTTATTGGGGATGATAATGTTGCTCTTGTTTTAGGAGACAATGTTTTTTATGGGCATAAATTCACTGAGATATTAGAAAAAGCAGCTAATTTGAAAAAAGGTGCTGTTATTTTTGGATACTATACTCAAAATCCTGAAGCTTTTGGTGTTGTAGAATTTGATGGTGATGGTAATGTTTTATCTGTTGAAGAAAAACCAAAAAATCCTAAATCTAATTATATTGTTCCTGGACTCTATTTTTATGACAATAATGTCGTGAAAATAGCTAAAAACGTTAAACCTTCTGATAGAGGGGAACTTGAAATAAGTTCAGTTAATGATGCATATCTTAAAACAAATCAATTGAAAGTAGAAATTTTAGGTAGAGGAATGGCTTGGCTTGATACTGGAACTCATACAGGGCTTTTAGAAGCAAACAATTTCATTGAAACTATTCAAAAAAGACAAGGATTATATATTGCATGTTTAGAGGAAATAGCTTATAATAAAGGATATATTACTAAAAAACAGTTAATTAATTTAGGTGAAACCTTAATAAAGACTGACTATGGCCAATATCTTATTAAACTCTCTAAACAAGATTTTTAATTTTTTCAAAAAGATTTATATTGTATGTCAGTCATAAATATTAATTACTTTATTTTTTTAATTACTTTATTTTTTAAAAAATAGAAATTGTTTAAAATTCAATTTTTTAATCTCTATTAAATTTTAGAACCTTTAAATTAAAGAAAACCTTCAATTTTCTAATTTTTAAAATTAAAATTTTAATAATAGTCTTAAAAATAAATATAATTTTATAAATAATAAATATAATTTTATAAATAAATAAAGATTAATTATATTGGGTTTGATAAAATTTTTAATAAATAATTAAAAAATATTAATTTAATAAAAAATATTAATTTTAAATTTATTTATATTATAATGGTTTTGATAAACTTTTAATAAATAACCTTTTTTAAAATTAAGTATTATTAAAAAATATTGATTTAAAATTTATTTATATTATTTAAAATTTATTTATATTATTTAAAATTTATTTATATTATTTAAAATTTATTTATATTATTTAAAATTTATTTATATTATTTAAAATTTATTTATA
>JAITPS010000130.1 GCA_031289325.1 Candidatus Methanovirga meridionalis | reverse complement strand
ATATTATTGATAAAGTCATTATTTTTATTGATGTTCTTGCACATGTTGATACTGCATTTAGTATTTTCAATTTTAAAAGCTGGGCTGGGTCTTTGACTACATCTAACAATTTTATTGATCTTTTAAATGCACTTGGTTGGAACATATATAGTACAGATATTGTAATATTTGGGCTAGTTGTGCTAGACAAGCAATTTGTTCAAGGCAATTATAAAACTGAACTAGATAAGAAAATTATGCAATGCGACGTCATTAAAAAAACAGCTACGATTCCTTTAAATGAAGAGATAAATTTAGCAAATAGAGGAGTTCGCATAGTCATCACTAAAAGAGGTAATCAAATAATAATTGCAATAAAAAAAGACAATAATAAAATACCCCAAGAAAGTATAAATAAGGTGTTAAATAATGGGCTAATTCCTCAAGAAATATTGTATTTACAAGTTACTATAGCATATGAATTATTTAAAAAACATAATATCTCATTAAAAGATAATAAAAATGTAATATTTACAGGCTATGGAGAAGGTGGAAAAATAGCAACAATTCTGGCAACATTCAATAATACTAGAGTAAGATGTTTTTTTGATCATTATCCTATAAATATTAGATCAATCGCAGATTTTCTTCCAAATGATACAGCTATAGATGCTGGAAGCTTTTCTTACAATCTTGAGTCAAGTAAAGCAAACGCTATAAAAACAGCAAGTCTGCTCGCATTTGCAATTGGTTTTTGTTTAAGAATAACAAATCCTATTATTCTATGTGTTTCTCTAACTATCAAATTTGTAAGAGTATTTATTCAAGATGTAAAAAAAGAGAATCACAATCTAAAGTGGATAGATTTTTTTACAAAACTAGAAAACGAAAAAATCATAAAAAATGTAACTTCTGCAATGGCACTAATAACAAATCCTCAAGATTCAAGTGGGCATCTTTATTATGCTGGTATTGATATACCAGAGACAAAGGTTACAGATGTATTAGGAAAAATCGGCATAAACGGCTATCCTACTACATATATTGTAGGCGAAATTATAGAGAATAATACACTTTTTGATATTTCTGGTGGTAATATTTCTCCTGCTACATGTAAAGTAAATTATGAAGCTTTTATAAAAATATCCTTACTGGTAGATTTATTGGAATATAAAATAGAGCGTATTGATGGTGAATTTATTTTTTTGAATTCTAAAAAAGGTGAATCTATAGTATTTTTGGTTAAAGGCAATAAAATAATAAAGGAAATGTTTCTTTATCCATCAGCCTCACGTTTACCAGTAGAGGAAGAAATTCATCTTTTTAAAGAACTAATAACCGCCTCTTCTCTAGACAAAGCTAATATAGGAGATTTAGTATATAAACAAAGCACTGGTTATGCTTCACGTGCAGTTATTTATAAATCAGTGAAAAATGCTGTCGTGAACCATATGATAATAGATACGAGTAGCGAACCATTAAATTTCTGTAATTTTTTTATTACTTTATTTGATTTTTTTAAAATCGTACAAACAAATTATAAATCTAAGAAAAATACAAATGAAAAGATTGGATATTATTTTACCGATAAAGACACAACTGCAGTTCAAGTAAATTTAACCTTAAATATTGGTGTAGATGTAGATAACGCAAGAAGTGAAGCTGAACATTTTTTCTATATGACAAAAAATAAAGCTGCCAATAAAAAAATAGATCCATATGTTGCTGCTTCAATTATGAAAAAGATTTTTTCCACAAATAATGAAAAATGGGTTATAGGAGATGAGTTTATTGTCTGATCATGCATTTATTGTAGTAAATAAGAAAGAAAAAAGTAAAGAACTAAATGAAATGTTTAAAAGAAGGATTTTAAAGCTTGTAAAGAAAGAAGGCTATCTTCCGACACATATTAGAGCACTTGAAGAGCTATTAGATCAGAACATAGAAATATTGGAAAATTTTTATGAGTTTGTAGATAATGATGAGGTAGAAGAGGGGAGTTCATTTAAAACATCAATGAAAATAGGAATTTTAAATAAAAACAAAGAACATGCAGCAGATGAGATTGGTTTTATTTTTGGCACAGATGAAAATTATGATCTATACAGCGGTTTAGCTGAAATACAAGTCATTGTCAATCAAAAAAATACTAAAAAGATCCCATCAACGACCTTTGTCTGCAGCAAGGCATCATTATCATGTCCCAAATGTCCTTCTCCAGGAGTATTGACAGTTACATCCCAAGGCATTGAAACTAATAATGGATTTTTAATAGCAACTGAAGGGGAGATTAGTTCAACCAATATAAAATTTCCAAAATGTGGTAAAAGTAGTTGTAGTTTTGCTCAAGCAGGTTCTTGGCATCCTGTAAGTGCCGGCGTAACAATAGATGATCAAAAGCAACTGCTAAATACAAGTGAAATAAGCTGTGTACGAGGTGGAACAGTAAGCATAATTGATGCCAACTGCAAAGAAAATGGAGATTAATAATACCACAAAAAATTAGGGGGTTATATAATGAATTATATCTTAACTTTAAAAGAAAATGATATAAAATATATAAATAACGAAGAAGTTATTGAAAAAGAAGATATTAATGAACAAAGATTAAGTATAATAGAAGACGAAAACACTATACAATTTATTTCAGAACCAGACGAAATTGATAATAATAAAATGGAAGAATTAATAATGTTATCACATACAAATAATGCCTTTAAAAATATCATACTTAATAAAACGACAAAAGAAATAGATAATATCAATGAAATTATGGAATGTTGGAAGAAAACGAAATATAAAATACTTTATGATCCCACATATGATGAGTCTATTGCAGATATTATTATGTATCTATCTAACATATTTGAAGACGAAGGATATGTATCAGAAGCATTAAAAAACTATTGGTTATTACCATTTTTTAATGATTTAAATTTAAACGAATTAGAAAAAAATGATATAGAGACAAAATTGAAAATATTTGGACTCTTGGCTCGAGGATATGTTGAATATAATGTCAAATATTCATCTAAAATTATCTATGATGATGTTGAAAAAACCAAAATTACTTTTTCTGGAAAAGGAGATACCAAAACAGTAGGACTAAGTTTAGAAAATGAACTAAGGAAAATAATAGTATTGCCAAAAGAGAAGAAATTTTTTGTAAATACAAGTATAGAGGGTACATATATATTTTCTAATGGATTAGAAACATTTGATAGTAAAATATCATTTTTTGCAGAGGAAATGAGGGATTTAAAAAGATATAAATTTGCAGAAAAAAATATATTTATAAATGTGAAGAGACAATAGGGGATGACAAAGTATGATAGAAAGATATAATATGAAATTTTTTAATTTTATTCATCTTAATAATTGTTTTTATGACTTTTCTTACAAAAAGAAAGAAAAACCTAAGAGAATTATACTAACTCCAGAAGAAAAATTAGATATACTATTATTTGATAAAAAAATAGCAGGAGCAGCTTTTGACATATTAAGAATCATGAGAACAGCTCAAAAATTGAAAATACCAGAAGTAATGGAAATATTAAGTAAAAAAGATGAAAAAAGTAAAAAATGGGTTGATCCAATAAAATCTCTTTATTCTATAATTCCCGAAAAAGACAAAAAAAGATATAACCCTTTTAATTTTATCAAATTGATATGTTGTATGGCAAAAGAACAAGAAGATAAAATAGAGTGATGTGATGTTCTAAAATGATGATTAAATATATAATTTATTAAATAAAAAAATTATAAAAAAGATAGTTCATATCTTGCAAATACCTTAATAATTATAAGTTTTAAGAGGAGTGATAAAGATGGAAATAACAAAGAACATGGCACAAGAAAATTTTGAAATAGTACTAAATAGTAAAACACTTGATAGAAATACTTATAACCTGGTAGAATTCAAAATGAATTCTGAAGTAAACAAACATACAGAACTATACATGAAATTTATTATAAAAAAAGATCATGAAAATGATTGGCAATTTGGACGTCACGAATCTGGAACTACCTCTATTGATATTGGCAGTGAAATAACAGTATTATTAAATGAAAGAAAATATTTTTCTGGAATAGTACAATGGGGTGGTACTTGTGAAGAATATGATGATGGAATAGGAGTAGAAGCATCGGTATTTTCCAAAAGTGAAGGAATGGACAGAGATATCAATTTTAGAGTTTATCAGAATTCTAGCATAAAATATATAGATATTATCAACGATCTATTGAGTAGAAACAAATTTATTAATATTGTTGGAATTAATGGTAACAATGGAGAAAAGAGCGGTCTTTTAAATGAAAATTTGTATAAATCCATAAAGAAAAAAATTGTTATTCAATTTTTTGAAACTGACTGGCAGTTTTTAATAAGAATAATGTCTCAAATAGGGTTAGGCGTTTTCAATACAGAAAATGGAGCTATTACTCTAGGATTTTCAAAAGATATATCTATAAATAAAAAATGGGAATTAAAACATGGAAATGTTAAAAGACTTTTTGATAAATATTTTACAGTTTTTCATAAATTGGAATCGTCAGATTTTTATTTGCTCGGAGATAATGTTGAAGAAGAAAATAAGAGAAATTTTGGATATATCACAAAAGCTGAGATTAACTATAGTGAAGATAAATTTTATGGAGAATATGAGCTAAGACCATATGAATATACTTATAAATATCTAGTAAATGAAAATATTTCAAATTCAACTATAGAAGCTAGGATTGTCGGTGTTCCAGGTAATGATGGCAGTGAAGATATAGCAATAATGGCAGTAAATTTTAGTAATGGAATTTTTAAAACAGTAGAGGAAAATAAATGGAATCAGGAAGCACACCAAAAATTAAACGCTTTTAATGATATGATAAATTGCCAAGGAAAGGAAAATTATTTTATTGTTCCGTATAATACCCCATATTCACAAACAAATACAGGATATTTCTGTACTCCAGAATTAAATGATAATGTCTTGGTAAGATTTAAAAATAATGAAGAATCAAGTGCTTATGTATCTGGAGTGATAAATAACAGTGGTAATGGAAGATTTAGCAATCCTGATGTTAGGAATTACACATTACCTATAGAAAAAAAAGGGAAAGCATATTTTGAATTTAGATTAAATTATGATAAGTTCAACATGTATGCAAAAAAATTGATAGATATGGTTACTGATGTTGATTTTAAACTAACATCCAACGATACAATGTCTATGAGAAGCGTGAATGAATATATGATGCATGTAGATGAAAATATGTCAATATCTGCAAAAAATTTATTGGTTAGTGCAACAGATAGCAAAGAAATGATATCGGCAAAAAAATTAGAAATTATAACGACTTTGAATGCTAAATATGATAATTCTTATAATATTCAAACAAAAATATTAGATTCTTATGTATCCAATGCCAATTATCTACAATCACCAGAAATAGCTAAAAAATCATAAACAATATAGGTTTATATAAAATGGAATATATATTAAAATTAATTAAAACAGCTAAAAACATTGTAAATAATGAGAAATTCAAAGAAAAGCAATGAGTTCTTAATATAATAATCAATAATTTATATGAAAT
>JAITPS010000124.1 GCA_031289325.1 Candidatus Methanovirga meridionalis | reverse complement strand
AACGAAATATCTTATCTCATCTAAAGAATAATTAACTTTATCATTCTTTCTAACTCTTTGTTCAACTCTAAGAACGATCTGCTTAATTATTCTATCAATAAAATTTCTTAAAAATAGGTGCATATGTTCTAAAAGAATGTTTTTCCCATTTAATATTTTATTCAACTTTTCATAATTTAACAAATATGATTTCCTTTTAATTTATCTTTACATGCCTTAAAATGGTTTTCAGTTATTCCTAAGGCTTCCCACCCATACTTCAAATCATAATATTCAAAATCATGTTCATCATCTGTTTTGAATATGTTTTTATCGTATTGACCTATTTCAGAGGCGATTATATCGCAGTAAAATATATTCTTATTTGAGTTAGAATAAGCTTTTGTTTTCATCCCATCTAAATAGAAAGTTCTTTTATCAATGATTTCAAGCACTTCACCAACTTTTAAACCCCATTTCATGGCTAAATCTATTAACAGCGGATGTTTCCGTTTTAAAATAGTAACAGTCTTATGATCAAATCTTTCCACCAGCTAAAAAATACTCCAATACAAATTCCTCAAGCCTCTTACAAAGTCCACGATCAGAAAAACAACCCCTAATAAAACCCATAACTTTCACACTTAACAAATCAACAGGATTAAAACTTTTCTGACCTAAAGGATTATAACTATCCTTCAAATATTCATCAAAGAAATCTGATTCACTCATTTTCTCAAGTAATAAAGCTTCACTTTCTTTTTCAACTAAATCCCTCGCAGTACTAATTTTTAATTCATGATCACGGTCAATCACTTTAAATCCATCTTTAATATTTTCATACATAAAATATCACCTCAAAAAAACTTTAGTTATGATACTATCTATTAAAAACATCTTATATATACTTTACTATACTTAAAAATGTTAAAATTAGTATAAATTATTATAAGGATGAAATATGTGAAAATTAGTCTAATGAAAACCGAGATTTAATTTTTTATGCATGATAAAACGATTTTAATAAGACAAGAAATTTTTTAAATAAGCGAAACTTTTAAATATAATGAAAAACAAAAGAAGTTATTAAAGTGTAGGAACAAAGAGTACAAGAAAATAGAAAGTTATAAAATAACTATTTGTATTGAATTAGTTTAATACTTGTTTAAAAAAAGCAATCATTATATAAAATTAGATATATGCAAATTAAATGGAAAAATATTGTTTATAGCTTTAAATAAGTCTTGATAGAATTGTTCCCCACCCCCTAAGAAATTTTTTCAGTTCCAGAAAAAATAATTGTCGCCATGTTTCATAAACTTTGTAATGATATGTATACAAGAGTATGATTTTATAATAAAAGGTGGTGTTTAAAAATGAGTTTATTTAATAAAAGTTTTTTGAGGAAGTTTACTGGTGTTTTAATTTTATTTCTATTTTTATTTAGTTTAATACCTGCTAATATTTTAGCTGTGGATGATGAAAGGTCTATTCAAGATTTGGTGGATGGTGCTGTTGATAATGGTACTATAATTTTACCTGATGGTGAGTATCATGGTAATGTGGTTGTTAAGAAGAGTTTAACTATTAGAGCCATGCATCCAGGTAAAGTTACGTTAAATGTTAATGGTGATGTTGCTGGTTTTAGTATTACTGGGGATAATGTTCATTTGGATGGTTTGAATGTAGTTGGTGATGGTGTTAATACTCTGGGATTTGATATTACTGGTGATAATAATGTAATTTCTAATTGTAGTGTGTCTAATCATGGTAAAAGTGGTATTGTTATAATGGGTAGTAATAATACTGTGGAGGATTCCAATATATTTGATAATCATGGATCTAATGGTGCTGGAATTCTTATATCTACTAAATCTGCTGGTGGTGTGATAAGAGATAATAATATTATTAATTGTGCAATATATAATAACATTGCAACGTTTCGAGGTGGTGGAATCTATATTACTGGTGTCAGCAATAGGTATGTTTATAATACTCTGATTACTAAATCAGATATAGTTAATAATACTGCTGCAAATACTGTTGCATCGTTTGGTGGAGGAATAGGTGCAGAATATGCTAATGGTATCAATGTTTCTTCGTCTAATATAGTTAATAATAATATAGATAGTAATACAGATAGTAATAATAATGGTTGTGGTATATTTTTATTTCACTATGTTTTAAATAGTAGTTTTAATTATAATCGTATTTTTGCAAGAACAAGACAAGATGATGTGCGTATTGGTTATGTAGAGTCTGCTAATAATGATTTTAATTTTAATTGGTGGGGTGATAACCAAGTGAATAATAGATTGAATAATGTTTTAACAAGGAATCATTATATTATAAAAAATAGTTTTGATTCTTCAAGTGTTAATCATCAATTCATCCTGAATACAAGTGAAGATGATGATAAAACTTTATTACCTGCTTTTAATGCTTCTTTTTTATTGGATGGTGATGAGACTTTATTCAATCCTGTTAATGATCAATTGTTTAACAGGTCTCTTGGAAGTAGTTTTTCTATTGCTTGTGATAATTATACATTTGATCCTGATATTAGAGGTAGAGAAGTGTTGATTGATAATGTGAGTGTTAATCCTAATAAGTCTTATGTGAATGAAACAGTAAATATTAAAATCCATGTTAAAGAGAAAGATGGAGGTAATATTGTTGATGGTAAATATAATCTAACATTTAATGATGAGTTAGTGGAGTTGACCTTTAAAAATGGAATAAGTGAATATAATCATGTTGTTGATAAATCCTCCGATAAATTAAACATTGTTTTTAAAGGATGTGATTCTATAAATGGATTATCGTATTCTTATAAAGGGGCTTATAAAAATGTTAGTGTTAATTGGGTTTTGGGAAGTGATGTGCGGATAGATGATGTTAGAATTAATTTTGGTGGTCTTGGTCATATTGGTGATACTAGAAAAGTTAGTTTTCATGTTGTTACAAATGATAATGAATCTATTAAGGATGGTATGTATAATGTTAGTTTCTTTAATTATAATGCTTCTTTGAATTTTACGGATGGTTGGTCTGAAGATTATGATTATCGTGTTTATTGTAATCAAGATAGTTTACCCTTAACTTTTAAGCAGAATATTATTAATGGTGATTCACAACAGGAGTATAAGGAGTGTAGTTTTAATATGCTTGTTAATTTCACTGATTTAAATCAGTTTGATAAGGTTTTTGTTAGTGAGAATGGGTCTGATGAATATTTTGGTGATGCTAATCATCCTGTAGCTACAGTGCAACGTGCATTAGAATTAGTTAAAAATGATGGTGTTATTAGATTATTAAGTAATATTGTTGTTCCTGAGAAGATTGTGGTTGATAAAGATGTAAGGATTGGTGGACATGACCCGCCTCAGATTACTTTTCCAGGTGGTGATGAGCCTGTAGTTGATCCTTTTAATCTTTCATGGAATGATACTGCTGAAGATGATTTTCATTACTTGGATGGTAAGTTAAAGACTGGAATTTTGACTATTGCTCCAGAACATAATGTGAAAATCGAGAATATTGGATTTATTAATGCGAACGATGAGAATGGATCAGCAATAGCTAACTATCAATCTAATTTAACAGTATATAAGTGTAATTTCGTTAATAATCATGCTACAGGATTAGGAGCAGCTATTTTAAGTATAGGTGATTATGATATAAATAATGAAAGTAAGAATAAGAATCATAATAAATACAAGGTTGATATTGCTGCTTCGTTTTTCACTCATAATACAGCTCCTCAAGGTAGTGTAATAACTAACTTGTTCTCTGATCTCTATATGTATAAGTTAACCTTGTATGATAATAATAGTATGAGTCATAATTCAAGTATGATATATGGTATGGCTCAAGTTTTAAATATTACAGATACCCTTGTCCTACCTTCTGATGAGGATTTAGAGGATATTAAGTCTAATAAGATATATCCTGCAATTGACTTAACAACCATACATCTTAATAATAATACGGCTACAACAACCATACTTGGTTGGGTTAGACCTACAAAAGATGATGTTGAGAATAGCTATAGAAAAGGAAGTGTTAATTTTTCATTCGCTGATAATTATCGTTTGAAAGATGGGAAGATTCCAGTTAAACATTTAAAAGATGAGTATATTGATAAAGTCATGGAAATCCCAATACTTTTTGAAATTCCTGCTGACTTTTCAGAAACTCGTTCACAATTAAGTCAAAATACCTTACAAAGACCAACACCCCGTTTTCCTGTATTTACTGGAGAGGCAATCACGGTTGAAGCTATAAGAATCATGCAGGATTTTGCGCGGCTGGAGCTTCCTAATTATTGGTATTCATATGAGGGGAATGTACCACGTACTCTAACCGAACTTCAAGAGGATATATTTAGGACGGATTTTGAGAAGGAATTACGCAGTAAGGGTGGTGAGTTTAATCATGATAGTTATGCTGAGGCTAATGCTGCTGCTGCTGAGGCTGTTGCTGCTGCTGTTGCTGCTGCTACTGTTGTTGCTGCTGCTGCTGTAGGAATATCAAGCTGGGCTATAGGCCTAGGTCTTACAATTGTTTCAGGAATTGCAGCATTCTTTGGTTTATGGTTCGGTCCTCGTTATAATGTGGATACTAATGTGGATGTTGTAATTTCGGATGTTGATGCTAAAACATATAAAATCTTTAGTGATGATCCTGTTCGTGGTGTTGTTGGTGATGTTCTTCATATGAAATTTAATGTCACAAGGGATGGTGTTGATCCTGTAATTCTTGGTATGGCTGATGGTAGTCCAGTTCAAGATGGGGAATATTCTTTTGTAATATGTGAAAAAGATTCGGATGATTCTGAGACTCAAAAAATATCTTTGAAGGATGGTGTAGGTGATTTGTATTATAAAATACCTTATAAATTTACAAAAGATTTAAAAATCAAATTTAAAGGTAAGGAACATGATTTCAAAGTAAATGAAGTGAAATATCAGTATAATGATGAGTCTATTTTAGAACCTACTGATTTTATTAGTGAAAGTGTTGAGGTGGTTATAGATGAGGTGAACTATACTGATAGTGTTGGGTATATTGGTGATAGCCGAACAATAAGATTCAAAGTAAATGATCGTATTCCAAATATTCCTATTAAAGATGGTTTGTATGGTGTTCGTATTGGTGATGAAGACTTAAGTATAGTATTTAAAGATGGTTGGGGTGAATATAATTTTACTGTTGATAAGCCAAGAACTAATTTAAATATATTATTTAAGAATAATTATTATGCTGATATTATTGATGATTTGAGTTATACTCGAAGATATAATGAAGTTGGTAAGGATCTTGTTGTGGATTGGAAGAAGCGTAGCAATTTAAGTATTGATAATGTTACTTTTAATAGTTCATATAAGGATGGTGTTTATGTTGGTGATAGTGTTAATGTGTCTTTCCATGTTGTTAATAGTGATATGAATAATAGTAGTATTAGTGATGGTAGGTATAATGTTAGTGTTGGTGGTAGTGATTTATCTTTAGATTTTGTGGATGGTTGGGCTAATTATCTTTATGAAGTGAATCAAACTACTGATAATTTATCTATTGTTTTTAAGGAGAATTTGGAGGCTAATGATACTCAATCGGTTTATTTATCTGTTAGGAATGTTAGTGATGTTAATTGGATTGTTCGTCCTTTTAAGACTACTCAGTTGAATATTTTGAATGATGGTATTGTTGGTTTGGATGCTGATGGTGGTGTTAATTTAAGGTTTAATGTGAGTACGATTGATGGTAAGTCTGTGCGTGATGGTGTTTATCGTGTGACTGTTTTTTATTTTGTTGATTCCAGTAGTTCTTCTATTCCTTATTACAGTAGTTCTTCTCTTTCTTATTTTGATGTTTCTTTTAGGGATGGTGTGGGTGAGTGTTATTATGTTCCTAATGTGGGTGTTGATGTTAGGTTGATGATTACTTTTGAAAGAGTTTTAAGGATTTATAGTTCTTCAAGTGATGATGTTTCTTTGGGTGTTCCTTCAGTTTTGAATTTTGTTAATGGTTATAGTTTTGGTGGATGGGGATCTAAGTTGTTTAGAAAGAACATGTTTCTTTAGACACATCTTATTTTATAATTAACATATTTTTTTTTTAATTATTGAGGATGTTCAATAAATTTAAGGGTAGTTGTTTTATATAATATCTTATTATAGTATATTATGGGAAAAGTTCTTAAATTTTGAATGATAAACTTTTTTTTTATTAAATTATTTAATATTATTAAATTTTTTTATTTAAATTATTTAATCTATTAAATATTATTTTTCATGAAAATCTATTATTATTTTAATTATTTTATAATAATATAAAATTTATTTTAATTAATATAAAATATATTATAAAATACAATATTTTTTTTTATATAATAAAAGAGTAGTGTAAATTTTTTTTTTTTAGTTGTCGGATAAAATTAGGAGGTTTCCCTCCTAACCTCTCCTAAGAACGGCTCGTGTCACTTTCATGACAAGCCGCTCAAGTATATCTTTATCTGTTAGTGTGAGAATCTTCGTTTAAATTTACGGGATTCATTCACACTTTCAGCACGTTATATCCGCTTTTGTAAACTTATCTATATACTTTTCAATCTTAATCCAAGGGATATCAGACCAAATAGTAGTGTATGGGGTTGAGGACTTCAAAGTATTTGAAGTTTTCATCTTCTGACCACCAT
>JAITPS010000057.1 GCA_031289325.1 Candidatus Methanovirga meridionalis | reverse complement strand
TAAAGTATTTTATCATTATTGGATTGTGAGAATGGATTAGGAACAAATTTTTCTTTTGTTTGTTTTTCATCCTTGAAATAGCCAAGAGCAACAATTCCTGATACACAAATCTCCCCAATTCTGTCCTCTTCTTTTATTTCATTGTTATCCTCATCAAGAAGATAAAGACATATATTTTTTAATGCTTTTCCTATGGGGATTCTATCGTATAGTTTATCCACTATAAAGTAACTTGCAATAGCACCTGCTTCTGTTGATCCAAAAAAATTTATTATTTTTGTTTTTTCACTATAAATCTTAGAAGCTATGTCAGAAGCAATGACCAAAACTTTTAAAAGACCATCAGCATACTTTAAGAAAATTTGAGCAAATTGTGATGGGAAAACAGCTACTTTAACCTTATTTTCCTTAATATATCTTACAAGCCATTTTATATTTATTATTTTATCCTCTTTTATAATATGGCAAGTGGCACCTGAAGAAAGTGGAAGAACTATAACGGCTTGACCTGCAACAGAACTAAATGGTACAATATTCAAAAAATCCATACCAATTTCTATAACATCAAAAAAACGAACTGGAACCATTGCAAAATTCCTATGAGAAAACATAACTCCTTTAGGTACACCTGTTGTTCCTGAAGTCCAAATCACAGCAGCCAAGTCATCCAGATTATTCTCTATCAAAAAATCTTTAAATGTATCATTATTAGTACTTTCTTTATCATTAATAGATGATAAAAACTTATCATCAATAATTACAGATGAATCCACTTGATTAAAAATTAATTTCACTCTCTCAATAGAGAATTGTTTATCTATTACACAATATGCAAGTCCCAACTTCCAACAAGCAAACATACAAGCAATAACAATAGGGCTTTTAGATAGGTAAATTGGAATTATTTCATCTGTTTTTCTTGTTTTATCCGACAGATTAATAGCTATTTTACTACTTAAATCATTTAATTGTTTATATGATAATTCTTCATCTTCATATTTAACAGCCAAAGCATTAGGATTATTTTTCACATTTTTTAAAAAATCTTGAAGTATTGAATTCATAATTTATAAACCTCAAATATGTAGTCATTATGGAAAAGTTCTTAAATTAATATAAATAAATTTTAAATTAATATAAATAAATTATTAAATTAATATAAATAAATTATTAAATTAATATAAATAAATTATTAAATTAATATAAATAAGTTTTAATTATAGCCTATGAAATAATGTTTTTAAGTACAGAAAAACTTCGTTTTTCTAATTGAACAAGTTCAATAATGAGATTTTTTTAAATTACACCATAAGTATTAAATTTTTAATTAAAAAAATTATAATTATTACTTTTAAAAATAAAAAGATAAAAATTATTATTTAAAAAATTAGATTAATATTAATTTGAAATTCTTAAAAATATGATATTTAAAAATAATAATTAATTAAAAACATTTTTTACATCACTATAATTTGAAATTTTTAAACAGGCGAATGTATTTTCCTAAGTTGAAAATAAATTTTCAACAATAAGATATTTAAAATAAATGATTAATTACAAACATTTTTTATAACCCTATAATATAAATAATTTTAAATCAATATCTTTTAATAATATTTATTTTTAAAAAAAAGTTATTTATTAAGAACTTTATCAACCACTATAATCTCCTATTTCATTGAATCATTTTCATTATTTATATTCTTAATATGAATTCATTTAATATGAATTCATGAACTTTTATTTCATATTTTAATACTTTCCTTGTTGAATTTAAGCCTATTGAGGGGGGATGGTGAGTGAAAAATTGAAACATTTATAAAAATCAACATTTATATATTAATGAGTATTATATATTTATATATTAATGAGTATTATTATATTTACATATTAATGATTATTACATTTATTGTTAATATTTAGAGGTAGCATTAATTTAAGAAATTTTTTTCAGTTTCAGAAGAAACAATTGATACGAAAAAAATAATTTTCACCATATTTTTCTTTAATATGATCTTAGAAATTCTTTAATATGATCTTAGAAATAACATTAATTCTTCATTTTTTTGGAAATTATACATATTATTTATTTTAACAATATTAAATCACATTTAAAAACTATAAATAGTCTTCATAGAATCAAAATTTGATGAGAGATTAAATCATGAATAATAAAAATTTAGTTGTTTTTTCAATTATAATTCCAGTTTTTAATACTAAAATAGATTATTTTTTAAGGTGTTTAGAAAGTATTAAAGAAAATGATTTGGATAAAAATCAATTTGAAGTTATTATAATAAATGATGGAATGGAAAATTTTGAATCATATACTACAATCATAAACAATGTTTTAAAAGCAAATAACATACAGTATACTATTATTCATAATGATATTAACATGAAACAAGGATATAGTCGTTATCGTGGTTTAAAAGTTGCAAAAGGAGATTATATTCATTTTGTTGATAGTGATGATGAAATATTCCCATACACCTATACAAATTTAATTAATTACTTAAAACATGAACCTAACTTTATTATATTTAAAGAAGAATCATTGTTAGCTGAAGTAGAAACTTCACAACAAGATTATGTTATGAATAATTTAATTAATGGAGTAAATCAAAATGATTTAGAAAATCATCTTTTCTATAAAAAAGATGTGGAAAAAATTAGAGGTAGTATGAACCTATTACTACATTCTAAGATTTTTAATAGACTATGGCTTTTAGAAAATACTAATCAATATGTTCCAAATTTATATGTTGAAGATACTTTATTAACAATCGAAATATTATTAAAAACTGAGAAGTTTAAAGTCTGTTTAGACAAACTTTATCATTATCATGTTGAGAATGAAAAAACTACTATGGTTATTATAGATAATAAATTATTCTTTGATGCTTTGTTTGTTTTTGATAAAATTCTTAATATGATTTATCTTGAAAATAGATGGGGATTAAGATATTTGATATTGGACAACATTTTAGGATTTTATGATCATTTTGATACTTTTTTTATGAAAGATAAATTTGATTTATTTTATATTGAAATGTTAAGAAAATATAAGAATATTAACTATAATTTCATTAACAAAAAACATTGTACATGGTTTAATAAAAGAAAAAAACTTAAAAAAATATTTTCACCATATATTTTTAATGAAGAGTAAAAAAAGAGATTAACATGGAACATTATAATGATAAGTTTTATGAGATTCATGAAAAGGGATCATTAAAATCTTCAAAAGAAATATTACCCTTGATTATGAATTTAATAGAACCAAACAGTGTTATTGATGTTGGATGTGGAGTTGGGACTTGGTTATCAACTTTTGAATCATTAGGTGTTAAAAAAATTTTAGGAATCGATGGAGATCATGTTAATAAAGAAAAGTTATATATTAATAAAGATAATTTTATTGTCGCTAATTTAGAAAATATAGATGAAATAAGAGAAAAAGAAAAAAATAATCAAATAAATAAATTTGATTTAGCTATGAGTTTAGAAGTTGCAGAACATTTATCTGAAAATGTTGCACATGATTTTATAGAGTATTTAACTTCAAAAAGTGATGTTGTATTATTTTCTGCAGCCGTTCCAGGTCAAGGTGGTACAAACCATATAAATGAACAATGGCCAGAATATTGGATAAAAATTTTTAAAGAAAATGATTTTGAAGTGGTTGACTATATTAGATGGGAAATTTGGAATAATTCTAATATCGAATCATGGTATAAACAAAATATCTTCCTTTTTGTCAAAAAAGAAAATTTAAAAGAAATTGTTAAGAAATTACCTGAAAAAAGAAATCAATACTCTATTATTCATCCTGATTTATATGATTGGTTAAATAAAGTTAATAAAATGTTCGAAAAAAATAGTATAAATCTAATAATTGAAAATAACGATTTAATGAATAAAGTAAAAAAATTAGAGGACATTGAGTCAATTAATAATACTCAAATAGATGATGAAAAAAGAAAAAGTGAAAAGTTAAAAAAGAAATAAAAAGCTTATTTAGTAACTTGTAGCTTATTTAGTAACTTGTAGCTTATTTAGTAACTTGTAGCTTATTTAGTAACTTGTAGCTTATTTAGTAACTTGTAGCTTATTTAGTAACTTGTTATATTGTATAAGCCTATATTTATAAATTTTCTAACTTTAAAAAATAGAAAATTTTTTAAAATAAAGAAAATTACAAATTTTCTAACTTTAAAAAATAGAAAATTTTTTAAAATAAAGAAAATTACAAATTTTCTAACTTTA
>JAITPS010000249.1 GCA_031289325.1 Candidatus Methanovirga meridionalis | reverse complement strand
TAAATAAATTTTAAATAATATAAATAATTTTAAATTAGTATCTTTTAATAATTTTAAATTTTAATTAATATAAATAAATTTTAAATAATATAAATAATTTTAAATTAGTATCTTTTAATAATATTTAATTTTAAATAATATAAATAAATTTTAAATAATATAAATAATTTTAAATTAGTATCTTTTAATAATTTTGAATTTTAAATAATATAAATAAATTTTAAATAGTATGAATTTATTTTAATTAATATAACTAATTTTAAATTAATAATATTTAATAATATTTAATTTTAATTAATATAAATAAATTTTAATTAATATAAATAATTTTAAATTAGTATTTTTCAATAATATTTGTTTTTAAAAAAGTTATTTATTAAAAATTTTATCAAATATTTATTAAAAATTTTATCAAAAATACTATAATTAAATTTTATAATACAATAAGTAATTATAAAAAATAACTATTATAAAAGAAAATTAATTAATAATATTAGTGATTATATGGTTTATAAAGAAAAAATAGCTAATTTTTTAGAAGATTTGGATGTTTCCATTGGGGATTTAATATCCTTATCTAAAAAAAATATTTCATATAAAGGAATACTATTGGATCGTAGTGAAGATGGTGACAGTGAACATATAGTTTTAAAATTAGATAATGGTTACAATATTGGGGTTGAGATAGATAATTGCGAAATTGAATTAATTGAAAAAGGGCAAGCTCCTAAAATTGATTATAATAAAATAGATATAAAAAAAGACTCAAATAAAAATAATGTTCTGATTGCTTCAACTGGAGGAACTATTTCTTCAGTTATAGATTATAAAACAGGTGCTGTTCATCCAGCACTTTCAGCTGATGATCTTCTTAAAGTGTATCCTAAACTTTTAGATTTAGCAAACATTGATGTTAAAGAGATTTACAGTATTTTAAGTGAGAATATGAAAGTAGAATATTGGGTTAATATGGCTAAATCAATTGCATCAGAGATTGAATCTGGTGTTGATGGTGTTGTTGTTGCTCATGGAACAGATACAATGCATTACAGTTCAGCTGCTTTAAGTTTCATCTTAAGAACTCCAGTTCCAATTGTTTTCACTGGTGCTCAA
This sequence comes from Candidatus Methanovirga meridionalis, assembly GCA_031289325.1. Classification (GTDB taxonomy): domain Archaea; phylum Methanobacteriota; class Methanobacteria; order Methanobacteriales; family Methanobacteriaceae; genus Methanovirga; species Methanovirga meridionalis. The sequence continues at coordinate 8,472 of JAITPS010000249.1, read as the reverse complement.
AGAAGTTCAGATAGACCTTCTTCAGATAGTTTCATGAACTTAATGAATTCTGTTGGAGCTGCTAATTCTGATATTGCTGAAGTTACAGTTTGTATGCATAGTAGTTTAAATGATAGCTATTGTTCTCTTCATAGAGGAAGCAGGGTTAGAAAAATGCATACAAGTAGAAGAGATACTTTTAGGAGCATTAATAGTGAACCATTAGCAAGTTTAAAGGATGGGCATGTTAGTTCTATTAGTGCAAATAGCTATATTAAAAGAAATGATAGGGATTTGAATCTCATGGAGAATATGGAATCTAAAGTAGCAATTGTTAAAAGTTTTCCTGGCATTACTGACGATATTATAAACTTGTATATTGATAAGGACTATAAAGGACTTTTAATTGAAGGAACTGGTCTTGGTCATCTTCCAGATTATATTTTAAATAGTATTAAACGAGGGATTGAAGAGGGAATGATTGTTGCAATGAGTTCTCAATGTGTATATGGAAGAGTAAATATGAATGTTTATAGTGTTGGTCGTGAATTATTAAATGCAGGTGTAATATCCTGTGGAGATATGACTTCAGAGGTAGCTTATGTTAAGCTTTCTTGGGCTTTAGGTCAAAGTGAAAATCCCGAAGAAGTAAAAAATATCATGACAACAAATATTGTTGGAGAATTAAATGATAAAACTTCTTTAAAATACTTTCTAAACTAAAGATTATTTAGGTATAATCCATGAATTTAGTACAAAATTTATTTAAAAACACGGGTTTATTAACCATCTCACAAATCATCACAGCTATAATGGGATTTTTCTGGACAACTTTGTATGGAAGATATCTTGGACTTGGTGACTTTGGTGTAATTAGTTATGCAGTTGCAGTTATGGGGATGGTATCTATTTTCATGGATGTTGGAATGAGTACATATATTGTACGGGATATTTCAAGAGATAAACGGGACACAAATAGATATTTAGGAAATATGATTCCTTTAAAAATTCTTCTTTCTTTAGCTACAATTTTAATTGTCATTTTAATATTAAAATTAATGAATAAACCTGATTTAACCATAATTATAATTTTAATCTTTGGTATTCAAGCGGCAATTGTGAGTATGAATGGGTTATTAAGTGGTGTATTTCAAGCATTTAATAAAATGAAATATCAAGCTATTGGAACGATTATAAATAGTACTTTATTATTATCTTTTGTGATTATTGGAATTGAATTAGATCTTGGAATAGTCTCCATTGCTTTAGCTTATCTTATATCAATAACTATATCATCCACATATTTAATTAAAACCATTAAAAAATTAGTTAAAAATATAGAAATACAGTTTGATTTCAAATTTTGGATTGAAGTAATAAAAAAAGCAGCTCCATTTGGTTTAACAGCTCTTTTCACATCCATATTTTTCCTGACAGACCAAGTAATGTTAGAGATTATATCAGGAAATGAAGCTGTAGGAATATATAGTACAGCATATAGAATTTTATTATTATTCATAACCCTATATAGTATGTATACAATTGCAGTTTATCCACTTATGACTAATTTATATAAAAATTCAGATAATATCTTAAAAATCCTATATGAAAAATCAGTTAAATATCTTTTAGCACTCTCTTTACCAATATGTGTTGGAATAAGCTTTTATGCAAATGATATTGTTGTTTTAATATTTGGTAAAGATTTTATTATAGCTGGTAGTGTTCTTCAGCTTTTAATATGGAATTTAGTCTTTATTTTTATAAATGGTATATCTGATTACCTTTTAAATTCAACAAATCATGAAATAGGTGTTACTAAAAGAACTGCAATAGCTGGATCCTTTAATTTTGTATTGAATATAATATTTATAAGTACATTTTCATACTATGGTGCTGTTATCTCAACATTGTTAAGTGGTTTACTTATATTAATACTAAATAGCTATTTAATTTCAAGAGCCGTTTTTAAAATAGATTTCTCCTTGATAATTGATGTTATAAAGATTTCAATATCCACAATCATTTTAGCAATTGTACTATATTATATCCATGTTTCTATGTGGATAGCTATACCAATTGGAATAATTACCTATACAATAGCCATTATTATTACAAGAACCTTAGATAATAATGATAAATACATTGTAAAAGAGCTTTTAGGAAAAAATAATTAATATTAACTTTTATCTATTTCTTTAACACCTAAAACAACCATTTTATCTCTTGGATTGGCAAAATTAACCATGTTTTTAGAATAAGTATGAAAAACATTTTCAATATCCCTTTCATTTAAACCAAGTGATTTGAAAACAGATATTATGTCTCTTGGACTTCTAATATCAAATAAAGATTCAGCTCCTGAACTTACAATCAAAGAAAATTCATATTTTTTATACAGTTTAATGGTATCTCTAAAATTCGATAAAATTTTTGACCTATAAGATGAATATGACTTTAAAATATCATTAAAACAAAGTTCAATAGCTACATTATTTTTAATGGCTTCCTTAACTAAAATATGATTTAATCCAGAATCGTATCTTTTAAAGTAAGGTCTTGATAGAATATCAACGAATCTGTTTTCACAAGTTAATCTATTGATTTTAGTATCTCCACCCAAAACAGAGATAAATTTAACTTTTTTTCTAAATTTAGTTAAATTCTTTCTAATTTCATTAGGATTTAATTCAAGAGTGAAATCTAAAGTTAAATTATTAGGGACATTTTCTATTAAATCATCACGATAATTAAAATTTTTAAAACTATTTAAATCATAGACCAAGTTAAGATGATTCCAACCTAAACGACTTGCTTCATTTATAATTTGTGAATCGGATTGAAGATTTCTTCCTCTAAGATTAAAATCATGGAAAATCATGAATATCCTCAAAATTTAAAAAAAAGTATGAAAATAAAAAGATTAGCATTACAGTCCATCTTTTTATCTAAAAAATTAGTATAATTAAAATTAAATATCTGATTTTAATTTATATATAAAATAATTAAAATTTTCTTTTTATTATGCAAAAAATAATGAAAAATTAAAAAAGGAAGTATTATCTTACTTTTTCAGCTCCTTTTCCCTTATTTCTAAGTCCTCTACCTTTTTTACCAGCACTGGTTAAGCCCCTAAATACTCTTCCAGTATGTTGTTTTTCACAAATCCAGTTAATTTTTGGATCATTTTTAATGGAGGGACTTTGTGGATCAACTAAAATGACTTCGAAGAATTTATATTTACCATCAGCCCATACCCAATAAGAGTTTAAAACTTCTAAATTTGGATATTTACGAGCAACACGTTCTTCAGCCATTCTTTGTCTGGATTTCCCAGGACTAATCTTACTAACACCCATTCTTTTAGGTTTACGACCTGCTGTAGAACGTGACTTTCTTCTTCCACCACGCCTAATACGAGTCCTTACCACGATATAACCTTTTTTGGCTTTATATCCTAAAGATCTCGCACGATCTATACGTGTAGGTCTATCAATCCGCTGTACTACTCTTTCTCTTCTCCAAACAGGAGCTCTTTCCCACATAAGTTCTTTTACATAAGAATTATCTGGATTTTTCCAAGCATCTCTAATATATTTATACATCATTTTTTAACACCTCTTGTTCAGCCATTTTATACTATAATTTTAAATATTGAATTTATTCGATGCAAGTTTTACTAATAGAATGTGTTACTTTTATTAATATGTATTTTATTAACTAATAAATCTTAAAATAAGAGAATAAAATTTAAAATAATAAAATAAAGTAAGCATTAAATAAAGTAAGCATTAGATATAATATATTTATTAAAAAATATAATTAATTAAGAATATAATATATAATTAAGAATATAATAATAATCATTATGAAAAAGTTCTTAAATTTTGAATGATAAATTTTTTATTAAATTTTTTATTAAATTTTTTATTAAATTTTTTTATTTAATTTTATTTATTATATTATTTAATTTTTAATAATAATTTATAAAAATTTATAATTTTAAATTTTAATTAATATAAATTTATTTTAATTAATATAATCAATTTTAAACAAATATATTTTAATAATATTTATTTTTAAAAAAATTATTTATTAAGAACTTTATCAAAGCTATTATAATAATCAAAGCTATTATAATAATTAAGTTATATAATATATTTAATTATAATATTAAGTATTCAATCTAAAGTATATTAAGTATTCAATCTAAAGTAAAACAGCCAATCAAATAAATAAAACTTCAATATTTTAATATATTTAGTATATTGACCACATCCACAGGAATTAATCCTTTGGAGTTAAAATTATCATTTAATATTTTCAAATAAAAATTAATAAGAAAAAATTATAAGTAAATTTTCATGACATTTTAATATATTTGATTACAACATATAAATATATTGCTATTACAAAGATATTCTATAATTTGAATTGGAAGATTTTTTATAATTAAAAATTTTTTATAATTAAAAATTGAAAATTTTCAAAGATTCTATTTAAAATTAAGTAATATGATAAAAAAATTACAATTCAAAATTTAAAAACTGTTTCGCATGTTAATCATAAGCTAAATATGAATTAAAAAATTCCTTATAAAAAATTCCTTATTTACAGTAGCATACATTTAACAGTAGTACACTATAATAATATAATTAAATATCCTAACATTTGAAAAGGCATTGATGGTGACTTATTATATGAACATTAAGAAAAAAATAGATAATGATAAAATAACTGTTGAACTTACTGGAAGATTAGACATTGATTCATCTCATGAGTTAGAAAAAGAATTAAATGAAAATATATCTAAAATAAATGAACTGATTTTTGATTTCAAAAATTTAGAATACATCTCAAGTTCAGGGCTTCGAGTAATTCTTACAATGAGAAAAGAAATGGAGAAACCAGGGAAAAAATTAATTATTAAGAATGTGAATAGCTTTGTAATGGATGTTTTTAAATCTACCAATATAATTGAGCTTTTAGATATTCAATGATAAAATATAATGAAAATAAAAGGTGAAAATATGTTTAATAATCATTCTTTAGAAATGGGAAACAGTTCAATTGAAGTATTTGGGTGTATAAACGAGGAATGTTTTTCATACATTCTATCCTATGAAAATCCTAACTATGGATCATATAAAACAAATTCAAATTTTATTCCTGAAATAAGGAACAATCAAAAATATCCTATCTGTGAAACAAAGACTAACAATTTAGCATTAAACCCTAATAAGAAAAATAAGAAAAACTATAAGAAAAAATTAGAAGATTATGATAATTCATTTGAAAACGACTATGATAATTCATTTGAAAGCAATAAAACTTACATTGAAGAACTTTCCAATAGAATCACTGTTAATGCAAAAATTGAAGAATTGGTGAAAATCCAATCGTTTATTGATGAAAGTTTAAATCATTTAAAAGCATCTAACACATTTAAATTAGAATTAAAACTTGTTATAGAGGAAACATTTACAAACATTATCAAATATGGATATCCAGAGGAAATAAGGAAAAACAAAACAACCATTAAATCAGACAATGAAATTAAAGATAAAAAAGTATATATTTCACATGAAATTGAAGGAAATCACTTAAACATCTGTATAATCGACAACGGAATTAAATTCAACCCATTAATGGAAAATCCAGAAAACTTAAGCACTGATAAAACTACAGGTGGATTAGGACTCATTCTTATAAAAGACAAAGTTGATGATATTAACTATGAAAATAAAAATAATCAAAACATATCATACTTTAAAAAAATAATTAAATGATCATGAATCATCCATTCATCCAGCTCATTAAACTGTTCATCAGTTAATTTGGATTTTTTACCACTATTTTTATATTTTGGTTGTAATCCTTCGTATCCACCATCATTCCATTCATCTAACCATCTATGGTCAGTAGATAAACTGATTTTAATGAGTTCATTTGCTTCCTTAACAGTCGTATCATTGTACAAATGTCTGATGAATAATATTTTTTAACGACACTTGGATTCGTATCATGGCTGTTAATACATTTAGTTAATTTTAACTTTTTAACTGGATTTCAAATCTTTTCTAAATTTTATTTGTCTTAGTTTATAATTGTATTTTATTGCTTTTATACTTTGTGTATTAAACTATAATTAAAATATTTAATAAGATAATCCCATAGTTATTTATTAATTTTAGTTTGCAAATTGGAATGAATTTAAATGAAAGACAAAACAAAAAATAATTTAAAGAGATTTTTAATATCTTTAACAATATATACTTTCTCTTTCACAATTTTTAATAGTTATATCTCTCTCCCAGATAAAGTTGATCCAGCCATAATTCTTATATCTCTTTTTCCTTTAATATATGGTCCATGGGGGATTGTAGGTTTATCTATTGGGGATTTAATAGCAAGGATTTTATTTACTCAAACACAACATATTTATACCATTCCTGAAGCTTTATTTTTTTCTTTTATCGTGCTTATTATAAGTTCTTTTATTTATAAACTATATTACTCCTTTGATTCAAATAAACAGATATCAACAATGCACTTATATGAATCATATAATTTAATTAAGTTTATAATAATAATTTTAGTGAGCAATGCAGTTTATGTATTTATCCATGTTTATATTGCAATAGCTTATTCAGGATCCTTACTTCCAAGAGAGTTTATAGGTGAATTTATTAATAATTTTATTTTCATGACAAACACCTCTCTTATTTTCAGTATTTTATTTATTCTAATAGCTGGTTTGGCTAATGTCAATATTTACAAACCTAAAAAAACAAGACATGAACTCCTTTCTAAATATTTAAAACCCTTTTCTGCTTATTTAAAATCTTATTCTGGTTATTTAAAATCTTATTCTAAATTTATTAATATCCTGTTATTTATTTATACAGTAGCCTTGTTTATTATGATTGTAATGTTTTTTTCAACTGGAATTCATGATGAAAATAATGGTATACTCATTATTATCGATCTGTTTTTTATAATTTTTTTAGTTATTCTTAAGCCAATTACTAAAGAGATTATAGTTAAAAAGAATAAAGCTTTTAATGAGTTTCTAATTTTTATTTTCATGTTTTTATCTGTGTTTTCAGTATTATTTTCAATAATTATATTATCAACCCCCAGCTATTTTAACCCAGTTGAAAATGAATTTATATTAGATAAAATTTTTAATACTATAAATACCTTTTTAAACCATGAAATAACTCTTGTACAGATTTTAATCACTTTTATTATTTCTATAGGTTTAATGAAATATTTGGAGCATGATTTTTCTAAACCATTAAGTTCAATTTCTGAGATTACAGAAAATTATGTTTTAAATAAACTTAATAATGAAGATTGAACATTAGAATCTGATGAAAAATTAAATGAAAAAATAAGACTTATATTAAATGAATTAGATGTTTTATCCCATAATAAATTTGATCTTGGACCTTTAGCTCAATCTTTTAAAGAAATGATTGAGAATTTAGAAGTTTATATTGAAAATTTAAAGAAAGTTACAGGTGAAAAAGAGAGGATTGTCACAGAACTTTCTATAGCATCTAAAATTCAAAAAAATATTCTACCCAATACTCTTCCTCCATTTCCAGATAGATTGAATGAATTTGATATTTATGCATTTTCTGATCCTGCGAAAAACATTGGAGGAGATTTTTATGATTATTTCTTAATAGATGATGACCATTTAGCCATTGTTATTGGTGATGTAAGTGGTAAAGGAGTGCCAGCAGCATTATTCATGACAAGAGCAATAACTTTAGTTAAAGAACAAGCATATTTTGGTTTAACTCCATCAAAAATTTTTAACAATGTTAATAAAAGACTTCATGAAAATAATGAGAACGAACTCATGTTTATAACCTCATGGTTTGGAATATTGGAACTCAGCTCAGGAAAATTAGTCTATGTAAATGCTGGTCACGACCCTCCTTTCATATCTCGCAATTATTCAGATTATAATACTTTAATTACAGAACCTCAACTTGTACTCGGAATAATGGATAATATGGATTATATTCAATATGAAACCAAAATAAATAAAGGAGATAGATTATATTTATATACTGATGGAATTACTGATGGAATTAATCAAAATAATGAACAATATTCAAAAGACAAATTGTTAGCTGTTTTAAACAATAATAAAAAGACCAATATTGCAGAGTTAATCTTAAAAATTAAAAAAGACTTAAATGATTTTACTAATAACATGGAACAATTCGATGATGAAACTATGCTAATCTTAGAATACAGGTATGGTAATCTTAGAATACAGGTATAAAAAATAAATATATATAATTAATTTTTTAAATATATGAAGTCATGGAAAAGTTTTTAATTTTTGAATGTAAATTTTTTTATTAAATTATTTAATTTTAAATATTATTTCATGAAAATTTATAATTTTAAATTTTAAATAATATAAATTTATTTTAATTAATATAATTAATTTTAAATTAATATTTTTTA
>JAITPS010000229.1 GCA_031289325.1 Candidatus Methanovirga meridionalis | reverse complement strand
ATATTGGTGATAGCTATTGGATTACTTATGATCGGAACTTTAGGGAATAATAGTTCTAATTATGATGGTGGCAATAATAATGTGGTTAAATCTGTTAGTGACTATGTTGATTTACAAGTTATAGATTTAGGTGTTGAAGAAGGTTTTATTGATAGTAATAAATCCGAAAAGATTAATTTAACAAAAGTAAGTATTTCTGGAACAGCCAAAAGAGATTTAAACAATACAGAAATAGATATCACTTCTATTGTTGGAGATAATAATATCGCAATTAATGGGTACAGCAGATATTACTCAGATGATTATTGGGATGAAGAAAGTGTGGTAAATAGTCTTACTAAAAGTGGCAGTGGTAGTTATTATAGTAGTAGCAGTTATAGTTATGGGAATTATACTGCTGGTGATTTATTGAATTCATTTACTTACTACCTCAATAATAAACCTAAATTTATAATGATTACTGTATATGGTTATTACAATTCTTCATCAAATAGCTCTTCATTAACCAGGAAAACTTTAGAACGAGCTAAAATCATGGTATAATCCATTAATTCTAATTTTTTTGGAGTGATTGTTATGGATGATGATATGATACAAAAATTATGGGGTCATGGTTTTACCTACGAATAGATAATGGAATTAATAAACAGTGAAAAATTAGATGAATCTTTATTAAATAAAGGAAGTATTTTAAACAATTTATCTAAAAAGAAAGATATGATAAGCAATGGTAAAGATAATTTTATCTCAAAATTGAATTTGATAAGTTTAAATCAAGAAACTGGACAGTTAAATGTGCAATATCTATTGTAATTGCGATATATGCAGTATATTTAACATATATATGAACATTCATAATACTATGATGAGTTAGTCCGAGTACATGGATACAATAAGCTTATTGATTTTGATATGTATGATAAACCCATTTAACAAGATTATTAACAGTGGTGATGTTTAATTATGAGATGAATAAGACTTTAAAAATTTTAGATAATGTGGAATACTTTCTTTTAAATGAAATCAGTATTCTAAATGGCACTAAATATTTTTTAATGCATAAGAAAAGGAATATATTGATTTACTACTAAAATGTAAAAAAGAAGATTAATAAGTTAATTATTCTGTCCAAAGAATTTTGTAATAACCTTATCAATATGTTAAGGATAAAATTAACATAAATTATATTATGAATTTACTTATTTAACTTATTTGGAATAAACTCCAAATAGTTTCATCAGTATTTTAAAAAGGATTTTTACTTATACATTCGAATAAAAAGTTGGAAAAATAATTTAACAATTGGATTTTTACAGCATTATTAAAATATTTTAATTTTCAAAATCATCCAAAAAAATTTATTGATTTATAATTAAATAGTTTATTTTATTTATTTTTTAAAAATAATAATTTTAATTTAATTTAAATTGATTTTAAGAATAATTAAAACCAATAATTTTTGCACAAATTTAAGTTTCATGCCATGATCTCTTTAATATAATTTAATAAGAAAGTTGTTCCTTGTTTATGGAGTGGCTTATTATCATTACCACATTTAGGAGAGTATATGCAAGCTGGACAACCATCATCACAATCACAATTTTCAAGTAATTTAGATGCTGAATTAATAAGTTCTTCAAATACTTCAGTAGCTTTTTCATTTATTCCAATTCCTCCTTCATAAGCATCATAAATAAAAATTGTTGGTTCTTGAGTATCTTCATGATAATTGGTTGAAAGACCACCAATATCAAACCTATCACACATTACATGTAATGGATAAAGACCAATTAAACTATGTTCTAAACCATGCAAACCTCCAGTCCAAGCATCTTTCTCATCATATTTTTTCTCTAATTCATCTTTTAACTCCTCATCAATTGTAAACCATAAACCATTAGTTTTAAACTTTAAAGGAGGCAAATCAATAGGAAAAATTCCTAAAGTCTTAGAAAAATGAACTTTCTTATATTTAAAGAAATCTTCTAAAACTTCTAACTGAGCAAAATGAATTGTAAAATTATTTAACTTAACTTTTTTGATTTCTTCAATTATTTTAACCTTAACATTTTTTAAAGCCATAGTATGATACTCTACAGTATGTTTAGAAACATTTATTATGTTATCATTTAAATTAACTTCATTAACTATATAAGTTTCACCTTTATTAATAAGAACTGCACCCTGATGAGCTTCCCTATAAACTTGGGATGTTTCCATAGTTTCAAGAAGTTTTCCATTATTCATGACCATAAAAATTTCTGAAGAAAGCTGATTTAAAGAGTGATTAAAAGAAGGATCATCATTATACCCATAACTGTAAACCCCATGAACATTCCTAATTAAAGCACCAGCAGTTATAAGAGAATTGATCTCGTTTTGATTTAAATTAAACTCAGATAATTCCTCTTCTTTAAGGGATAATTCATTAACAGCAGAAAGTAGATGAAATTTATTTAAAATCTGATTATTTAAATCAACAATTGCATTCTCACAGACCTTATCAAAAAAAAATTCAGGATTATTCATAAAATACTGATCAAGTTGATTTTCAAAAGCCACTAAAATAACCAAAGATTTTTGATTCTCACGACCAGCACGACCTGCTTGTTGCCAAACTGAAATCATAGTTCCAGGATATCCTGAAATTATAACCGCATCAATAGAACCTATATTAATTCCAAGTTCAAGTGCATTGGTACATGTCACACCAACATATTTCCTTGTTTTCAATCCACTTTCAATTTCACGACGTTCATCAGACAAATAACCTGCTCTATAAGTGATTATACTATCAACCAATCTTCGCCTATAATTTAACATGTCACGTTTTGCCCATCTTGATATTAACTCAGCCATTTTACGAGATACAGTGAAACATAAGGTCTGAACATCCTTTAAAATTAAATATACAAAAATTAATTCAGTTTCTTGATGTATTGAAACAGAAGTAGTATCATTTGAATTATTGTATGCAACTGATGATTTTTGATTTTCTAAAGAGGACTTTTTATTTACTGAAGATGAATCTCCATTTATTGGAAATGACTTATTTTCTAAAGATTTCTTATTGTTCTTTTGGTGTTTAATAAATGGATTATATAAAATAAAATCTTTCTCACCGTGAGGAGATGAATCTTCATCTACAAGCTCAAAATCTTCTCCAGTTAACTTAAAAGCTAATTCTAAAGGATTTGCTAATGTAGCAGAGGATAAAATAAATTGTGGATTTGAACCATAAAATTTAACTATTCTTTTTAATCTTCTGATTAGGTAAGCTACATTTGAACCAAATATCCCTTTGTAGTAATGTGCTTCATCAATAACAATATACTTAAGATTTGAGTAGAATTTTTTCCATTGATGGTGCCAAGAAAGAGTATGATGTAATTTATAAGGATTAGTTAAAATAATTCTTGAATTTTGACGAATAGAATATTTACTACATTTTGGAGTATCACCATCATATCTTTGAGCTTTAATATCTACATTTAAATCCTCTTCTAAGTTCTTTAAAACATTTAATTGATCGTTTGTCAATGCTTTAGCAGGATAGATATAAAGAGCAGTTCCTTTCTCGTCATTTGATAAATCATCTAAAATAGGGAGATTGAATGCCAATGTTTTTCCAGAGGCCGTTGAAGTAGTGATAATTATATTTTTTTTATTTCTAATTTTATAATAAGCATCTGCTTGGTGTTTATAAAGCTTAATTTTTTTATTATTTAAATATTTTTTAATCATTGGATTTAAATTATCCACTTTACCATATTTAGCTATTTTACAAGGAATAGTTTCAACATGAACAATATTTTTCCTAAACCTAATATCTTCTTTAAAGTTATCAACACGAAAATCAATCATAAATACCTCAATAACAATTTAGTAGCTTAATACATAGTTCAAAGTGAAAAGTTTGATAAAAATAAATTATTAAATTGTTTTATTTATTTTATTAAATTGCTTTATTCATTTTATTAAATTGCTTTATTCATTATTTACAAAATTTATATTTTATACTGATTTTAATAAATAACTTTTTTAAAAATAAACATTATTAAAAAATATTAATTTAAAATTATTTATATTAATTAAAATAAATTCATATTATTTAAAATTTAAAATTATAGATTTTTATAAAGTGATATTTAAAATTAAATAATTTAATAAAAAAAATTATTATTCAAAATTTAAGAACTTTTCCATAATGACTATATTAAAAAATATTAATTTAAAATTATTTATATTAATTAAAATGAACTTTTATTATTTAAAATTATAGATTTTTATAAAGTGATATTTAAAATTAAATGATTTAATAAAAAATTATCATTTAAAATTTAAGAACTTTGAAATTTTAATATTCTTTCATTTAAAATTAAAATTAAAATTAAAATTAAAATTAAAATTAAAATTAAAATTAAAATTAA
>JAITPS010000145.1 GCA_031289325.1 Candidatus Methanovirga meridionalis | reverse complement strand
TTGGTATCATTAAAATAAGTACCATCTTGAACAACAATACCTTTAGATCCAATTCCAATGAAATTGTTAACATTATCAATTGCTACATTTCTTGCATCATCCATGGTTAAATTTGGATTGGATGCATATACAAATCCTACTACATTAACAAAGCAAAAAATAGCTATTGCCATTGCTAAAAATTTTCTTAAATTTTGTGATTTCATTTTAAACACCAACTCATAAATATTTATTTAAAATATCTTTTTTATTCAAATATTTTAAAACGACTCCTATCTTTCAAGCCATAATAAAATATTTAAATCTAAATTGGTTTTAAAATAGATAATAATATTCTATTAGGATGAAAGATGGATTAATTCTTCTATCACTATGCCATTTTCACTTACAACATCAATATCAAAAGTTAAGGAATTACTACAACCAAAACATGACAAATTAATGATAAATAAATTTATTAGGCATACAGCAACAATAAGACATCTTATGTTGCTTCTTACAAACTTCATATAAATCCATTCAATATTTTTTTTACTATTAATGTCTTTAAATAGACATTTCACATATTATATAAAATAATTCACCTTTTTAAATGATTTAATTTAACAATTGTTACAACCATTAGATAAAATACCACCTATGGATGATATAGGATTCTATTAATTTTTTTTATACATGCATTATTAATAGCTATTTACAATTGTCATATAATGTATGTACATTATAGTATATAAAGTTTTCTGTTTCATGACCAACTCTGTCAAGTTAAGGATTTTTTGTCTAATTTTTAGTTATTTTCTTATTTTCGTTTAAAAATTCTTTCTATTATTATATGGGTATTTTTTCTTTGTTGTATTATTTTTTTTGCTCCTCTTTGGGTTCTTTTTAACTTTTATTAAGTATCTTGTCACTGTATTATACTCTTCTTTCCATATTTTCTTTCTTTCTTCTTTTTTCTATGAATATTATTTTAAACAAGTTAATTTTCAATTTACATACTAATAAATTCATATTTATTTTTATATTCATGTTCACAATTTTTATATCTCTTAAGTTTCCTTATTTATCAATTTCAATCTTTTTTAATGCTAAATATCATGTTATAGATGAGTATTTGCAGTAAAAGTCTTATTCTATGATTTTAATATTTTTAAGAGCTTTATGTAATGATTTTAAGTATTTTTGAAATTTTAAAGTTTTTTTTAAAATAAAAATTTGATTTCAATTAAATTCTTGGATATTACTCTAAAATTAGTAATGATAAAATTTATCCATAAAAATTTGAACACTAACATTACTAATTGATTAATTAATAAATAATGTGAAATTAAGTTCAATGGAGAAAAATAAAGAAAAAATAAAAAGAAAAATTCTTAACTTAACAGAGTTGTCCCATAACAGCAAATTTTATATATAATAAAAATATTAATATTATAATAGTTAGTGTTTTGTAAATCTAATTATAAATATTTTTATTAAAAAGTAATAATTATTTTAATAATATTTAATTATTTTAATAATATAATGATATTTATATTAAAAAAATATTAATTTAGTTTTAGTGAAGATTTAATAAATAATATATTTTCCAACAATAATTTAAATTTAGGAAAATTATTTTTACAATACACTATAATTAATATTAATTGTGAACCACATGACATGTGGGGATAGCTTAGTAATAAAAACATCCAAATATGTTAGTCCTAAGACAAATATGTTAGTCCTAAGACAAAGATGTTAGTCCTAAGAAGCTGGTGCTCATAAATAGAGCAAGAATCCCTTTAATTAGTATATTGGGAGCATGTTAAATATTAATTATTAAATAATAATAAGATATTGGAATTGATAAAATGAAAGTAACTAAAAAAACATTTGAAGAAAGAAGAGTACAATCCATTAACCCTAAAACTGCTCAATTATTGATAGATCAAGTTAGTCATGAATTATATAATCATAATTTATACAGAACTTTTGCTAATTACTTTGCAGTGAAAGGATTACATAAATTAGAAGAATATTACATTTCTAGAGCAAATGAAGAACTTACTCATCATCAATGGATAGTTGACAGATTAAATTATGCTGATGTTTCATATAAATATCCAGAAATACCTGCTGTAAATGTAGATATCGAAGATGAAGAAGATACATTCCTACAAACTGTAGATAAAGAAATAGAAACCACAGCTTTAATTTATAATATTGTTGAAACTGCAGAAAAAGAAAAAGATTGGGAAACCGTTAAATGGTTACAAGATACACTTGTTGATGAACAAACTGAAGAGGAACATATAAGTAGAAAATTCTTAAAAATAGCAAGACAAGATACTGATTGGGTTACAAAAGAAGATTATATATTAAGTGAATATCAAGCTGGTGAAGAAGCCGATGGTCAATAACTTAGGTTAATTTTATTATTCAATTTGTATTAACCTTAATTTTATTCTTACCTTAATTTTATTTATTTTTTTAATATATTTATAAAATCTTCTTTTAAAAATAATATTAGAAATTAATTTTAAACTTTTTGAATTAATTTTTTATAATATTAAGAGTTTTTATAAGCTTATTTCCTAATTCATTATAAATTACTTTTTCAAATATGGTCATTATTGCAAAAGTTCTTAAATTTTAAAATGACAATTTTTTATAAGTTTTTTTATTAAATCATTTAATTTTAAATATTAATTTATATAATTATATTTTGAAGAATATAAATAAATTTTAAGTTAATATTTTTTAATTAATATTTAATTTTAAAAAAGTTATTTATTAAGAACTTTATCAAATTCATTATATTTAATTTTTAATATTACTTTATAAAAATCTATAATTTTAAATTTTAATGAATATAATTGTATTTTGAAGAATATAAATAAATTTTAATTTAATGTCTTTTAATAATATTTATTTTTAAAAGAATTGTTTTTAAAAAAATAAACAACTCAATGATCAGTTATGGTCTCTCTTTCCCCCTCTCCACCACCCAAGAAAAAGAATAAAAATTTTCTTACAATTATAATTCTTACTCTATTAATCTCCATTCTTCCAATAATTGCCATGACTAATCTAAATTTTGTAAGTTTTGGAAATAACACAACTATTCCATCAAATCTATCTCCATCAAATGTATCTCCATCAAAAGATAATATAGTTCAATCCAATATTAATATATCTACAAATAACACAACAGCTATTGAAACTATGTCTTACAAGTTTGTATCAAACACAAATGATGTTGCTGAATGTGCTTCAGTTATAATATACTCAAATAACAATTCCTCAACCTATGGATATAGAAGAGATTCGACTGATAGTTCAGATATATATATAAATAAAATACGGATAAGTGGTGAAGGAGGTCTTATGGAAAATAATCATACTATGGGAAAAACATCGGTTATATCCTTCGTACATTCGTTAGTTTTAGATAACGGGTGGTATATAGGAATAGGAGGATTGGATAATCCTACAATAAATAAAAATCTTGAAAAATTTGGTGTGTCAATAGCAATGAAAGGCAGTATAACCTATGAAGATATTAAAGAAGCTCTTACATACCTTAAAGCAATTGGTGGAGGACATTTTGTTATTAAATCCCCTACAGGTCAAGTAGGTGCAACCTCTTATTTTGCTGGAAAATATATAATAAATACATATAAACTTGAAAATAATGACTATATTGTGGTGCCTAATAGTCCTGACTTCTTTTTTAAAGGAACATTAGCTGATAAAAAAGATCATCCTATAGATGAGGCTTTTTATTTATTGAGTATTGATAAATTTGGAGTAAATAGAAGAAACAGCATTGTTTTTGATGTTCAAAATATCACTGGAAAAAATAAGTTGGATGTATATGTTGCTAATGATGATGGTTCTGCTGTTGGACGAAATACTGAAAGATTAAGAGATGATATGATTTTTAATGGGAAAAGAACAGATAAAAATTCAATTCCAAAAGTATCAAATGATAAGCTATTCCTTGGAACTATTGAAGTTTAAACTATTGAAGTTTAAACTATTGAAGTTTAAACTATTGAAGTTTAAACTATTGAAGTTTAAACTATTGAAGTTTAAACTATTGAAGTTTAAACTATTGAAGTTTAAATATAGTATAATCCTTAAAGTTTGAAAATAAAAAAAACTCTGTTTTTCTAATTGAAATAAAAAAGTTCAATAAAGAAAAAATAAAAAACTTTTTCTATTTTTAAATAAGATTTAAGTAAAGAAAAGCTTTGTTCTTATAGGTTTAAAAATAAAAAATTTTTAAAATAATAATCTACCTTATTCTATAATTTAAAATTCTAATGTTTCTTTCATTATTAAAAATAGAGGTTATAATTTTTGCATAATTAATGTATTAAAATTATCAAAAAATTTTTTATAAATTATTTTTTCAAATATCAATATTACATCTTTTAAATTTAATTTAAAGAAATAGAAATCATTTCTAATTACAATTATACTTTTTAAACAATTTTAAAATCTTTTATTACATAATAAAAAAATAAAGATTGGATTTACTACTACCTATTGCATATATGCATAAAAAATTTTAAAATAAATCATATATACTATTTTAAATAAATATCATAATTTAAGTTTAAATAAATATCATAATTATAAGTTGAAAATAAATTTTAAATAATAAAATTCTTAATAAATAACTTTTTTAAAAATAAATATTATTGAAAGATATTGATTTAAAATTATTTATATTAATTAAAATATATTAATATTATTTAAAATTATGGATTTTCATGACAAAATATTTAAAATTGAATGATTTAATAAAAAAATTATTATTCAAAATTTAAAAGCAAAATTTAAAAGCTTTTCCAAATTATAATATTTAAAAATAAATGATTAATTACAATAATTTTTTCACCACCATAGAACAAGAAATGTAATAATAAATGATTAATTACAATAATTTTTTCACCACCATAGAACAATAAATGTAATAATAAATGATTAATAAACATTTAAATAAATATTATTATTTATAAGAGGGAATAATGTCTTCTGTAATTTGGTATCTATATGAGTTTGGGCGAAAAGCATGGGTTAAAGGGTTTTTTAATGGAAAAACTAATGAAAATATAATGGAAAAACCTGATAGGTTTAGAGATTTCCCTGAAGTTCTTAAAGAGAATTGTATAGGATGTGGAGCTTGTACATCATCATGTCCATCGCCCAATGCAATTAAATTAGTTAGAGATATAGATGATAAAGATTCCCATGGGATTACATATCCTGTAATTAACAAAGGAGCATGTATCAGATGTGGATTTTGTGCTGAAATATGTCCATCAGAACCAAAAACGTTGCACTGTGGAGAAAATCATTTTATCAAAGAAAAAGTTAATATAATACCTTCTAAAAGGAAATTTATAGTTGATGATTTCTTATGTATTCATTGTGGAAAATGTAGAGATGCCTGTAATGTTAATGCTATTGAAGAACTTGGTAATCATTTCTTTGTAAATGAAAAGAAGTGTGTAGCATGTGGAGACTGTCTTAAAGCATGTCCAGTTAAAGGTGCTATGAAAGGACTTTACATAAATAACCTTGAAGAACAGAAAGCCATTATAAAATTAATTGTTGATAGATTAGAATCTTTCATTGAAAACAAGAAAAAAAAATTGGAAGAATTGGATAATGTAACTTTACTTAAAATTAAATATCCACTATCAGAACTTTGGGATGATATAATAAGCATCTTAGCAGATGAAGAGGTTGCCTATGAAGTAGCTGAAAATGCTATTAATAGACTTAAAATAAGATTTATAACTTGGAATGAGGATAATTGTAAATTATGTAAACTTTGTGTGGATGAATGTCCAACAGGTGCTATTACTTATAGTAAAGGAGATACTGCAGTAAGACATGATAAGGATAAATGTTTAAGATGTAGTTATTGTTATCAAACTTGTCCATTTTCTGTTGTTAAATACTTTAGAGCTAAGTTTTTAATTGAAGATGATGAAGAAGATAGTAAAACTGAAGAAAATAATAATAAAACTATGAGTGAAATAGCTAAAAATAAAACTATTGAAATAACAATTAAAGCTTCACCATTATCAAAACATATTAGTGATTAATATGGAAATTTCAACTAAAAAATGTTACAAACCACTAAGAGATGTTATTGTAGACTATGAAATTGATCCTAAAAAGTGTATCCAATGCATAGATAAGCCCTGTCTTAAATCATGTCCTGTTGAAGCAATTCACTTGACTGGAGAAATTACAAACATTAATGAAAGATGTATTGGTTGTAGTTTATGTAGAGAAGCCTGTCCTTATGATGCAATAAATATGATCACACAACTTTCTCCACCAATTAAAGAAAATGTTCCTAACATTAATCAAAAATTATGTAAGGCTTGTGGTGCATGTGTAAATGCTTGTAAAACAGGTTCTATACATTTAACTTCTTCTGGTAGTGATGAAGTTCATAGTGAAATCAATCCAAATAGTTGTATACGATGTGGTTACTGTTTTAGAACATGTCCGACAGATGCTATAAAATATGGGGAGCTAATACCACGAACACTCTCTGAAGGAGATGGATTAATTATTAATCAAGCTATTTGTATTGGATGCATGACATGCACAAGAATATGTCCTTCAAAAGGTTCGATTAAAATTGGAAATGTGAATAAACTCCCATATATTGATCCATCATACTGTGCAAGATGTGAAGAATGTATGAAAATCTGTCCAACAATGGCTATTGATTATGATACACGAGAAAATGCTTTTGCTGAATTTAGTAAAATTAAATCCTTAGAAATTACATCAGAAATTATTTATAAGGATGTAGAAACTTTATCAACCTACATTGCAAGAATTGATTCAATTTTACCAAAACTTTTTAAAACAATTTCAAAAGAGTATGATGAAACTGAATTAGAATTAAATGTTACAGAAATCATAAAAAACGAACTTGATTCATTAATAGGAATAGATCTTTCTGTTATTGAAATGAAAAATCTTTTAGAGTTCTTTCCACCCATTAGAAAAATTGATGTTATTGAAGAAAATTGTGTGGGATGTGGAGAATGTATAGATATTTGTCCTGTTAATTCTATATGGTTAAAACAACCTTCTCCAATTTATATTGAAAATACCTGTGTTTTCTGTGGACAATGTATTGATAAATGTAATTTCAATGCTATCAATTTAAAAGATGAATTTTTCATTGCTAAAAACCAAGAACTATTCTTTATTAGAAAGAGCATAAAAAGTATTAGGGATGGAAAAATTGAAATAAATCATGAATCTTGTCAAAGTTGTGGGGTATGTAGTAAAATATGTCCAGTAAATGCACTATCCATTGAGGATGATCATGTTTTAATCAATCATGAAAAATGTATTCAATGTAGAGAATGTGAAGTGATATGTCCTGTAAATGCTATTAAATTAAAATTCAGCTATTAAAGATTCATCATGAATTTTCATTAAAAATTCTGCTAAAGAAACAATATCCATACGATTATGTTCAATGATTGGAATTATAGGACCAATATTATTCTCTTTAAGATAAGTTTCATAATACTTAGGAATTTGATTGCCAGGAATATCATCAAATCTTTCAATATTAAAAAAAATTTTTTCAATAGTTGTTAATTTACAGTTTGGAAGATTATCGCCCCATAATTTCCTTACAAAGTGAAGAAGATCATAATTAGGAATATTATAATCATAATTCATTCGGTAATAAGCAAAACGATTTTTAATAAAAGGAACATCAAATGAAGCTCCATTATACGTAACAAAAGCAGAATCTTCAGTTAAATGATTTAATAAACCATATAAAACAGCTGGTTCTTCGTTTTTATCTCGAAGAAAATATTGGGTAGATATAATTTCATTGCCTTTTATTTCAGCTATCCCAAATAGGATTATATGAACATTAGAAAGTCCAAGTGTTTCAATATCCATGAATTTAAGATTTTCAGGATTTAATAAATTAATAGTTTTAATAAGATTTGATGAATCTCTTTTTTTAATTAAATCGAATTTTTCAGCAAAAGACCCAGATTCAAGTTTATTAATAACAACTTGAGCATGTTTACAGTGATTATCATGATTTAATAAGGAAAAAATATTTTCATAACCCTCTTTTTTTAATTTTTCTTCTGTGCTTGGACCAATTCTATTAATTAACTTTAAATTACAATCGAATTCTTCTTTAAAATCACATTCTTTTAATTTAAAATCTATTTTCTCTCTTCGAACTATTTTTAAACACTCACCATATTTATTTTCAACAAGTTCACTCCCTTCAATATCATTTAAAGATTTATCTTTATATTGATTTAAAAGTTCTTCTTTAAAAGTATTATAGTGATCCTTTGATTCTGATGGTGATTTTTTTGATTTATTTTTAGACTTTTTAGACATTATATTCTTTAAACTTCTTTTTAATTCTATTTCATTTTTATTAAGTTACAATTTATAATTTATCTTTTATTGTTAAGCCATATATAATGTTTTAGTCAACTTAATTTTATTGAATCACAGGAATATATGGATCTAATAATCCAATGTATTCTGTTTATCTTTTAAAAATGAAATATAACTATTAAATCTTTTAAACATGAAGCATAATTATTAAATTTTTAATTAAAAAAATTATAGTTATTATTTTTAAAAACGGAGAATTCATTCTCCTAAGTTGAAAATAAATTTTCAACAATGAAGAAATAAAAATTATTATTTAAAAAATTAATTTAATATTAATTTGAAATTTTTAAAAACGGAGAATGTATTCTCCTAAGTCGAAAATAAATTTTCAACAATAATAAATTTTCAACAATAAGATATTTAAAATAAATGATTAATTACAAACATTTTTTACATTATTATATTAAAAAATATTAATTTAAAATTATCTATATTACTTAAAATATATTTATATTACTTAAAATTTAAAATTATTGATTTTTATAAATTGATATTTAAAATTATTGATTTTTATAAATTGATATTTAAAATTAAATAATTTAATAAAAAAATTATCATTTCAAAACTTAAGAACTTTTCCATAGAGACTATAATTTGATTATAATTTGATTATAATTTGATTATAATTTGATTATAATTTGATATAATTTGACTATAATTTGACTATAATTTAATAAAAAAATTATCATTCTAAAATTTAAGAAGATGGTCATGATAATATAATAATTCTAAAATGAAGAAAATAAGAATATACACTAATCTGATTGTTCATTCACACACAAATTAGGTTATCTTGATGTGGTATATATTTTTTCAGCAATTATTGTTGGTATAATAGCTCCTATAATTAAAACACCAGTTAAAATTGAATAAGTTTGAGAATTCAATAATCCCGAGCTTAAACCAAAAACAGTAGCTATTAAACCAAAGGTTAAGCTCGTACTCACCATCATTGTAAAATACAGTTCATCGGATGATAAATATTTCTTTGAAATAAAATAAACACCTAAAAATTTTCCAATGAATCTAATAACAAATAATAAAATGAAAATAGCTATTCCTGGAATAATTAAATGAATATCGACATTAGTTCCCGCAACAATAAAAAATATTGGTGTTATAAAAGTAAATGCTACTATTTTTAATCTTTTTTTAGATTCATAAGCTATTGAATAATTTTTAAAGTATTTTGATAGCAATAAACCTAATATAAAAGCAGGTAAAATAGCTTGACTTTTACCTAAATCTGCAAAGAAGATTAAAATTAAAAGTATTAGAAAAATATATTTTAACTCTATCTCCTCAATCTTATCTTTTAGCATTGTATGTTCTAAGAATAAATAAGAATATTTATAGGCTAAAATAGATGTTAAAATAGCTATTATATAAAATAGTAATGTGTAGACATTTGGAATAATAAATAATCCACTTAGACAAATAGCTGTAAAAATATTTGTAATGAATGTTGTTCCTGATAAAGCTTTACCAAGATTCGTATTTGAAAGATTTTTAGAAACTAAAGCAGAATAAACAATAGAAACTGATGTTTCAGATAATGCTGTTCCAGCTAAAAGTGAAACAGGTAAACTCCAATTAATAATAAAATATGAGAAAAGAGAAACTAATGTAAATGGAATAAAAAATGATAAAAAGCCAGTTATAAATATTTTACCAAAATTATCTTTCATGAAACTATTATCTATTTCTAAACCTGTTAAAAATGTTATTAAGACTCCACCAAAAGTAGCAATATACAACATCCAAGATTGTGGAGTTAAAAATCCTAAATTTCCACTTAATATTCCAAAAATAACTTCAATAACTGCTACTGTAATTCCTAATCTGATTGAAATCAAAGCAGATATTAAAATCATTATTCCTAATACCAATGAATTAATATCTGCCATAATCAACAAACCCCTAATAAAATAAAAAAAAAGATTTGAGATAAAAATTTACATCATTGGTGGCATACCAGGAGGCATTCCAGCAGGCATTCCACTATGATCTAATCCATCATCATCAGTTCCAGTTTCACCTAAACCTCCTTTTGAAGCTATAAGATCATCAATACGGAGAATCATTTCAGTTACTTCAGTTGCACTTTGAATAGCTTGTTTTTTAATTCTTTGTGGTTCTATAATTCCAGCTTTTTTCATATCCACAATTTTTCCTTCAAAAACATTCAATCCCATGTATTTTGATTTATCATGTGCTGCTCTTAAATCAACTAACATATCTATGCTATCTAAACCTGCATTTTCTGCTAAAGTTTTTGGAACAACTTCTAATGCTTTGGCATAAGCTTCAATAGCTAATTGTTCTCTTCCACTGACTGTAGTAGCATATTTTTTTAATTGTTGAGCCATTTCTATCTCTGGAGAGCCTCCACCAATTACAACCTTACCATCTTCTAATGTAGCGGATACAACACCAATTCCATCATCTAATGCTCTTTCAAGTTCAGAAGTCACATATTTTGTGCTTCCCCTTAAAATAATTGATGTTGCTTTTGGATTTTTAGATTCCTCAACAAAAGTCAATATTTGATCAAATATTTTCTTTTCATAAACAATTCCAGCTTCACCTAAGTTTTCTGGACTTAAATCATCAATACTTGTTACAAGTTTAGCACCTGTAGCTTTTTCAAGACGTTTAATATCTGATTTTTTAGCTCTTTTAACAGCAAAAATTCCAGCTTTAGATAGGTAATGTAAAGCTAAATCATCAATACCTTTTTGACAGAATAAAACATTTGCACCTGAGTCAATAACTTTATTAATCATGTCTTTAATCATTTCTTCTTCATTATCAAGAAATGCTTGAAGTTGTGATGGGTCGGTTATTTTAATTTTACCATCAGTTTCTAAATCTTTTAATTCAAGAGGATACTTTAATAAAGCTATTTTTGCATTTTCAATTTTTTTAGGCATGTTCTCAATTGCTCTACCTTTATCAATTAAAATCCCATCAATTATTTTAGAATCAGATACTGAACCTCCAGAAATTCTTTGAACATTAAGGTTATCTTTATCTACCTTACCATCCTCTTCAATTTTTAAAACTCCATTCACAATTAATTTAGCTATTTGTTCTTTCCCATAATCAAAACCTTTACCTGTCATTGCAGTCATAGCTACTTTTAATAATGTTTTTTTATCTTTAGCCTTTATGGATATATTTTCTAATATCTCATAAATTTTAGTTAATGCATTTCTATATCCTAAAACTATTGTTGATGAATGAATACCCTCATCCAATAATTCTTCAGCTTTTGAAAGTAATTCTCCAGCAATGATAACAGCTGTTGTAGTTCCATCTCCAACAACACTTTCTTGTTTTTTAGCTATTTCAACAATCATTTTAGCTGCAGGATGAGCAATATCCATTTCTTGAAGAATTGTTACTCCATCATTTGTAAGTACAACATCACCTAAACCATCAACTAACATTTTATCCATCCCTTTTGGACCTAAGGTTGTTCTAATTGTTTCAGCTAATACTCTTCCAGCTAAAATATTCATTCTTTGTGCATCTCTACCTAAAAATCTTTGAGTATCTTCAGGCAGTATATAAATTGGTTGATTATTATTTGTCATTTATTCACCTATAGTTGTAAATTTATCTAATTTAAGGATTAATTTTGATTAAAAATTTAAATTATCTTAATATGTGATTAAAAATTTAAAATATTAAAAATAAGTTGAATATAATTTTTATTTTTGAAATGTATTATTAATTTTTTATTTAATTAATTTTTATTTAATTGATTTTTATTTAATTAATTATTATTTAATTAATTATTATTTAATTAAAATATTTATTTATAGTCTTATAGAAAAGTTCTTAAATTTTGAATAATAAATTTTTTTATTATAATTATTTAATTTTAAATATCAATTTATAAAAATCCATAATTTTAAATTTTAATTAATATAAATATATTTTAATTAATATAAATAATTTTAAATTAATATTTTTTAATAATATTTATTTCTTTTAATAATATTTATTTAATAATATTTATTTTTTAAAAAATTATTTATTAAGACTTCATCATTAAGAACTTTATCGAATCCACTATAGTTAAAGTATTTATTTAATTAAAATATTTATTTAATTAAAATATTTATTTAATTAAAATATAATGGTAGAAAAAATAATTTTTGTAATTAATCTTTTATTTTTAAAATATTTTATTTTTAAAACTTATAATTAATATTTTATTAATTTTTTAAATTATAATTTTTATTATTTTATTTTTAAAAATAAGAAATATAATATTTTTAATTAGAAAATTAATAATGAAAATTAAAGTAAATATGAATTAAAAATATTAAGTAAATAAACTAATTATAATAGAGTTATAACTTAAGAATTGAATGAATAAAGTAATTATGAATTAGAGTTATAACTTAAGAATTAAATAAATAAACTAATATAAATTAAAATTATGAATTAATAATATTGAATGAATAAAATAAAAGTAATTAGCTAATCTTTAAGTGATTGAGCTAATTTTTTTCCTATTTCGAAACATTTCTTTAGTTCTTCTTCATGAGGAATATTTAAAACATCATACTCTTCAAATATCTCAAATCCAGATTGTTGTAAATCATTAGAAAGTTTTTTAACTGCTCCACCACCCCAACCTTTAGAACCAAAGACAACAGCTTTTTTATTTATGCCTGTTTTATTAAAACTGAGGCAGTTGAAATAAAAAATGATGTCTCCTAAACTTGGAAATGGATTGTTCATCATGGTTGGACTACCTAAACAAATAGCTTTACTGTCCAAGACATCAGTTACAGCTTCACTTCTCTCATCAGGATGCAAATAAAAGGTTTTCACTTCAAAACCTTCTGAAAAAACACCTTCAATCATTGCATGAGCCATTTTTTGAGTTGAATGGTGCATTGTATCATAAATAAAAGTTATTTTATCCTTACATTCTCCAGTAGCCCATCCTTTATATGCACTAACAATATCACCAGGTTTTGTCCATATTTGTCCATGAGAAGGAGCTATCATTTTAATCTTATCTAAAACTCCTAAGTTATTAACTTCATCAAGTTTCTTAACTACCAATTGGGAAGAAGGAGTTACAAGATTAGCAAAAAATTTTTTAGAAGCTCTCATTAATAAATCATTAGATATTTCATGGTCAAACCTTTCACTTACACAAATATGCTGACCAAAAGCATCGTTTGAAAAAAGGATTCCATCTTCATTTAAAAATGAAAACATACTATCTGGCCAATGTAACATTGATGCTTCAACAAAGGTAAAAGATTTGCCACCAATATCTAAACTATCACCAGTTTTAACGGTTTTAATTTCAAAATCTTTTAATGATGGGAACAAGTTTTTAATTCCTGAAACTGCTCTTGTTGAAGAATAAACTTCTACATCAGGGAATTTTTTAATGATATCATATAAAGAGTGTACATGATCCATTTCAATATGATTTTGGATTACAATATCTATTTTAAAATCCCTATTTTCTTTTTTAAATGCATCTTCTATTCTTGCTAAAAGTTGAGATGAAAATCCAGGATATACATTATCGACTAATGCAACCTTATTATTTCCAAAAATTAGATAAGAATTATATGTTGTACCATCTAATTTGTAACCATGATAATCACGTATATCCCAATCTAAAGCACCAACCCAATATACACCATCAGCTATTTTAATTGAATTTGCTATCATAATATCACCTTAAATACAATTTTTTATTTTTAAATTATAATATCTCTTTTAATTATACTATTTTTTAAATTAGACAATATATAGTTTAAATTAGACAATATATAGTACAATTTAGTATAATTATTTTTTTTAATTTAATTAAAAGATTTAATTTTATTATAGTGATGTAAAAAATGTTTTTATTTAATCATTATTTTTAAATATCATATTTTTAAGAATTTCGAATTAATATTAATCTAATTTTTTAAATAATAATTTTTATTTTTTTATTTT